>JAAUPO010000381.1 GCA_012033095.1 Synechococcaceae cyanobacterium RL_1_2
GCCTACAACGTGATCCATCGAGATTTTCGCAAGATTGATACCAGTCAAGCTAAAGTAATTTTAATTGAAGGCATGGATCGTCTATTACCCCCCTACGATCCTAGTTTGTCGGCCAAAGCCCGGGAATCCCTAGAATCCCTCAAGGTTGATGTGCGCACCAAAAGTATGGTCACCAACATCGAAAATAATTTAGTGACGGTAAAACAAGGGGATGATCACCATCAGATTGCAGCTAAAACCATCGTTTGGGCTGCGGGGGTGAAGGCCTCTGGAATGGGTAAAGTCCTAGGTGATCGCTTAGGAGCAGAACTCGATCGGGTTGGCCGTGTCATGGTGGAAGCTGATTTAAGTGTGAAGGGTTATCCCGAAATTTTTGTCATTGGGGATTTAGCCCACTTCCCCCACCAGGGCAATGGCCCATTACCGGGGGTCGCACCAGTGGCCATGCAGGAAGGTCAATATTTAGCCAAACTGATCACAAAACGGTTACAAAACCAAGCGATTGGGCCCTTCCGTTATTTAGAAGTAGGTAGTTTAGCGGTCATTGGTCAAAATTCAGCGGTGGTTGATTTAGGTTTTGTTAAATTTTCTGGATTTATTGCTTGGCTCATTTGGGTATTTGCCCATATTTATTACCTGATCGAATTTGATAATAAATTAGTGGTGATGTTGCAATGGGGCTGGAATTATTTTACCCGTGGCCGTGGGGCAAGGTTGATCACAGGGGAAAAGGATTTACAATCTGGATTTCAACTCTATCGGGACTTTTCGGAGAACAACGCGAACAAAGTAAATATCAAAATCGAAGCTTAAATTGTTTCCCATCGTCCTATAAAAAATGAGTCAGAGGGTCGCGATCGCAGTTAATTTGCAACACGACCCCCTCCTTTGCCTTACAGTGATGACGGGATGAAAAACCCGGATTCAGTTTTAAAGCATTTTTATTATATTTTTGAACTTCTTTGAGGCCTTTTTTAAACACTTTGACCTCCATGTTCGGATCTTCAAGGGTGCCTAAAGAACGTTTCACTTCCCCTAAATACACTAGTTTAGACAGGCCTGGTTCAGGATGGATTAGGGTTCTAAGCCTAATATTTAAAGTGTCGCCGGTTACCCCTAAACGACCAGGGGAAAATAGATCGTAGGCCACTTGGGTTAAGGTGGGCTTGATGACATCGGCGGTAACTTTATCCACCGGCAGATTCACCACAGCATAATCCGCCCCATTGTCATAAACCAGAGCTGTTTTGATGGCTCCAGGGATAACGGTACGTTGAAATAAACCAAGACCGAGGGCAAAAATGCTAGCGGTTACTACCACCATGAAGCTGGTAACGCCCACAAAGCGAAACCGAAAGCCCCACTTAAGGATAAAACTAACAATGGTCAGGACTAAAAAGCCTAGGGTCACATACCCTGACCACACGCCATAAACTGCAATGTCTGAGGATAATTCCATAGGGATAAGTTAAAAGAGATAAAAATATTTGAAATACTTGAAATTTGAAATACTTGAAATTTGGGTGAGTAAGCTTTGGTAGCCTCGATCGCGATTAATGGTAATCGGGAAAATTAAAGCTTACCGTGTAAAATTTTATAGTTTCAAATATTAAAACTAGAACTACAGATCAGAAGACTCAGATGGCTAGGGCTGAGTTTTCCTAGTCCTGCTTGTAAAAATAATCTTGAATTTGGGGCTGTATTTAGGTGTATTTAGCTGTATTTTTTATTTGGTAGCAATTGATGGGGTTAGAACAATGGGCAAAGCGTTGATTACCTTCCGATTAAATCAAACTTAAATTTTAATTGAATTTTAATTAAAACCCCATCAGATTAAAACCTTCAGGAATAACGCTTTGTAATTTGACTCCCTTTAAACCCCTAGAGGGTTGCTAACACTTCCTTCGCGATCGCATGGTTTGTTCAATATCTTCATCGGTATGGGCCAAGGAAGTAAAGCCCGCCTCAATTGAGAAGGAGCAAGGTAAACCCCCCGTTCTAACATGCCCCGATGCCACCGGCTAAATTTATCCTTATCGGAGGTGCTAGCATCATCAAAATTATGCACAGATTGGCCAGTGAAAAACATCCCAAACATGGCACTGATATTACCGCCCATGACTTCATGGCCCGCTTCCTGTGCCGCCGCCAATAAACCAGTAATGAGCTTGTTTGTAGTGGCTTCTAACTGTTCATAGGTACCTTTGCGCTTGAGTAGCTCTAAGGTTTTAATCCCGGCAGTCATTGCTAGGGGGTTACCGGATAAAGTCCCGGCTTGGTACATTGGGCCAGCCGGGGCAACCATTTCCATAATCTCCCGACGGCCACCATAGGCTCCCACGGGTAAACCACCACCAATAACTTTTCCTAGGGTCGTGAGATCGGGGGTGATCCCAAATTTTTCTTGGGCTCCACCGTAGGCGATGCGAAAACCGGTCATCACTTCATCAAAGACCAATAACGCGCCATATTCTCTAGTTAAGACCCGTAAACCTTCCAAAAACCCGGCATCGGGCACAATAAAACCAGAGTTACCCACCACTGGCTCTAGAATTACCCCAGCAATATCTTCAGGATTATCGGCAAATAATTTTTTAACTGCTTCAAGATCATATAGGGGGCAGTCAGGGTAGCAGCGGTAGTGGATTTAGGGACACCGGGGGAATCGGGTAAACCAAGGGTGGCTACCCCAGAACCAGCTTTAACCAGGAACATATCCGCGTGGCCGTGATAACACCCTTCAAATTTAATAATTTTTTCCCGACCAGTAAAAGCCCGCATCAGCCGTAATACGGACATACAAGCTTCTGTGCCAGAATTTACAAAGCGTACCATTTCAATGCTCGGTACGGCTTCGATCACCATTTCAGCCAGGACATTTTCGAGGTAACAAGGAGCACCAAAACTAGTGCCTTTGTCTAAGGCGAGTTTCAGGGCACTAATTACTTCGGGATGGGCGTGGCCACAAATGGCGGGGCCCCAAGTACCGACGTAATCGATATATTTATTACCATCTACGTCCCAAACATAGGCTCCTTCGACGCGATCGAAGACAATGGGTTCACCGCCGACGGATTTAAATGCCCGTACAGGGGAACTAACTCCCCCAGGCATAAGGTCTTTAGCAGCAGTAAAAATGCGGTTGGATTCGGTGGTATTAATACTCAAAGATAATTTCTCCTATGGTCAAATCAAGCTTAGTAAGTATCTTATAAATTTTTTTATAAATACAAGTTTTTATAAATATTCAGAATTCAAAATTCAGGAATAAGCAATAGGGATTGTGGGTGACACGATCGCGAGATGGATCTTAGAACCGTGATTATACCATTGGTAATTGTGGGTTTGAGCCATAGGAATCGAGAGTTAATTTAGCTTAAAATACAGGGCAACAACTCTTTAAATAATTTAAATACCTAACTACTAGGACAAAAGTTGCACCAAAAAACTGTAAATAGGTCTGGGAGCCTTACGCGGTAAAGATCACAACCGACTTCACCAGAGTACTTATGTGGCAAGGGTTTAAGGTTTTTGTCCTGTAGTTAGGGCAAAGGCTTAAGTAGGACTTACGCACAAACCCCCTAAATCCTCCAAATTTGGTGGCCTTGTTTGGGCGATTGTCCCCAAACATCCCCAAGCATCATGATTCCCAGGACAGAATCGAAATTTTTCGTAGGGCCTGACCTTGAATATGCCTGTAATTTAGGGTCTGTGATCAT
>JAAUPO010000382.1 GCA_012033095.1 Synechococcaceae cyanobacterium RL_1_2
CTTGGCTTTCAATGTACTCAATTGCCACAAGCTATTTAGGATTACGATATCAGCAACAATGGAGATATCGTTTTTTAATAATTACGGGAAATAAATAGAGCTGAAAGCATTCCATAGCAAGAAACAACCATCCCATACTAACTTAAATTGACTATAAATAGAGCTGGAAGCATTCCATAGCAAAGAATAATCATTCCAGACTAAATTAAATTGACGATAAGGATTATTTCCCCATACTAAACAAAACGGTTTTGGGATGAATCCTTAAAAAGATGCCCTAACTACTAGGACAAAAGTTGCGCCAAAAAATTGTAAATAGGTCTGGGAGCTTGACGCGGCAAAGATTACTGTTGATTTAGCTAGGGAATAAGAAATTAATAACATCTAAAACTTAAATCCCCATTAGGTTACCTTCACTAGCAGGAGACCCCACAAATCGCTAAGTTATTTAATTCACGATCCTAGAGTGCTTATGGGGCAAGGGTTTAAGGTTTTTGTCCTGTGGTTAGGAAGATGCCTAAAAAGCCCCCTAAAACTATGATTGGTGTAAGCTTCACTTCCTCTAACATCTCTCCAAAGCCCCCTAACCATAGATTCAATTTATCGATTAAATTTAGGGAACTTTAGAGGCTGTTTATCAAGTCAATTGAATTGGCATTTTGCCCCCTAAATCTCCCAAAGTTGGGGGAATGTTAATAATTTTTCAGGAATTTCTCCCCCAGCATTGGGGGCAGGGGGCTTTATCCATCAGCTCTTAGGCCGATCGATCTCATAATCAAAAAAGTCGTAGGCTAATACCGTATTCGGAAAAATAGCTTGGGCTTCTCGCTTAAGATCTTCGAGGGTGACCCCATTGCCAGGGCCGTAACGGGGACTGAAGTGGGTCATGATTAATTGTTTGACCTGGGCCGCTAACGCCACTTGGGCAGCCATGGTAGTGGTGGAATGAAGGCGATCAAAGGCCATGTCCGCATCTTGGTGGGCAAAGGTGGCTTCATGGATCAATACATCAGCCCCTTGGGATAACTCGATCGCCGCGTCACAAAAAACCGTATCCGTACAATAGACCAACTTACGACCCGGTTGGGTTACGCCACAGAGCTCCTTGCCATTAATTTTTCTGCCATCATTGAGGGTAATGACTTTGCCCTGTTTTAATTCCCCATAGATCGGGCCAGGGGCAATGCCTAAAGCCTTCGCCTTAGTGACGTTAAATTCCCCTGGGCGATCGTGTTCAGCAATGCGATAACCATAGGCCGGAACCCGGTGCTTTAATAATTGTGCTTCAACTTTAAAGCCCTCATCTTCATACACTAAACCACCATTGACCTCATATACTTGGACGCGATCGCGAAAGTTGATATAAGCATACTTCGCACAGGCTGCAATATATTGCTTTAACCCTGATGGGCCATAGAGTTCTATCCCTTGGCCACTACCAGCTAAGCCACAACTAGCAAGTAAACCCATCAAACCAAAAATATGATCCCCGTGGAGATGGGTAATAAAAATTTTACTAATTTGGGAGCTACGAATATCACTACGCAGCAATTGATGTTGGGTGCCTTCTCCACAATCAAATAACCACACCTCCGATCGCTGGGGCAGCCGGAGGGCAACGCTAGAAACGTTACGAAATTTAGTCGGTACTCCCGAACTAGTACCAAGGAAAGTAATTTTCATCGGTGTACCTATCTGTAATACCGATTATGGTGGTGGCTGGACGCAGGGCCATGGGAAGAAGGCAGATCCATGATTAAAAGTCTCAATGTCTATTAGGGTTAAGACCCTAGGATCAAAAACTAGGGCTGAGGGAGAAGGGTTGAGGGTAATGAATCGGTAGTCCTATACAGGTAAGGATCATGAAGTTTAAGAAGTTTAAACTGCTTGATAATTAATTATCCCAAGACCTAAATATCCTTACGACTTTAGCACTACTAATTAATCTTTTAGTTCGCGATCGGCGCAAGATCCATGGGATGTTAACCATCTTAACCAATAGACTCCTTAACCAACAAAAAAGAAGCACCGGGATGCTTCTTAGAACTAGAAAACGAAAAGGATTAGAAATTTGATAATTTTCAAATTCTAATAACTTACAAAATTAGACAAAATTAGACAAAGTTAAAATTAGAACGGGTCTAAATATTTATGGGTTAGAAATTATCTAACCTTGTCATCTTCTTTGGTTTGGATATATAGAATTACTAAAAATACGGTGGGGACTATCACAAAGAGGGTACTGGCAATAAATCCAAGGTCATTTACTTGCATAGGGCTTGATTGTTCTCCAAATTTAATCGAAACGCAAGATTTGCGATTACAGCTATAAAAATATTTTTATGGAAATTAATGCAATTTTACGCCAGAAAACTGGCTTTATTAGAAAAAATGCTAATTATCTATAATTATTATTTTTTCTGCGCTCCAGACTTACTTCCGGGTTTGATTTGTACGGTTACAGCACCATTGACAACGGTTTGGCAACCAAGACGGTAAGTGTCTGGTTTTTTACGTAATTTGAATTTTTCAAATTCAGTTAGTGGAAAGATTTTCCATTCCTTCCACTACATTCACGATGCAGGTAGCACATTGACCTACACCACCACAGTTTTTTACTTTATCCCAGAATTTATACATATCAACGGAGTTACTCCGTGCTTGTTCCCTGAGATTACTACCATCGGCCGCAGTTACTTCTGCTACCAAGCTCCGTCGCCATCTACGAATTTAATATTAGCCATCAGCCCTCCTTAAATACTATTTTGGTACTAAGTTGTGTAATAAAGATATTAAAAGTTTTATTAAGAATAAAGATTAGCTTAAATAATAACCCTTTTCAGTCCCCTAGCAATTAGTAATTGTTTTTACGGTTTCGCATTGTAGCAAAGACCTGTACTTTATCTTGATTACCCATTGCTTTTTGGATTGTTGGTTGATCCCATCGCAAAAAGGGATTAATTTTTATTTCTTGGCTAAGGAGGGTGGGAATGGTGGATTGGTTTTGCGATCGCTGAAGTTTTACTTGCTGATAATAGGCTTGAAGATCAGTATTTTTACGGTCAAAAGTTAGGGCAAATTCCAAATTATTTAAAGTGTATTCATGGGCGCACCAAATGCGGGTTGATGGGGGTAAAGTTCTGATTTTTTCTAAGGAGTTAACCATTTGCTCAGGGGTTCCCCCCAACAGACCGACCACAGCCCCCACGAAAATAAAACATCACCACAGAAAAGATCCCCGATCATGGGCCGAGGAGGGCAAGGCCGGGTCGGCAATGGGAACAACGCCCCTTGATCACTATTCCCTGGGCCAGGGGGGAAATAATAGCCAATGTGGCCGTGGGTATGGCCGGGTAATTCTAAGATGTGGCAATCTCGATCGCTAAATTGAAACTGCTCCCCTTCCTGTAAAAAATGGGTTTGGTGGGGAATGCGACCGCGATCGTGGTGACTGCCATAAATTCCACCGCCGGAAATTCCCGTTTTAAGGCCGACACCCCACCGATATGGTCATGGTGGTGATGGGTAATTAAAATCTTAGTGAGGCTTAAGCTTTCCTCCTTTAGGGTGTTAATGATAGGTTCTTCATCCCCCGGATCAACTACCATGGCCGTTCCCTGGACGCGATCGCAAATGAAAAATAAATAATTATCAATAAGTAAATTATTTATATATATATATATATCTGTAAATTTAAAGGTATAATTCATTAATAACA
>JAAUPO010000383.1 GCA_012033095.1 Synechococcaceae cyanobacterium RL_1_2
CAATCAAATAAATTTTGCCCCATTCCCCCACCACTTTTTTAGGTTTCCAGTTATAGAAATTAGCTATTTCTTGAGTAGTTCTTCCCTCCCGAAACAAAGCCACTAACTGTTCTTGTTCATCGCTTAATTGCCGAATAAATTCTTCCCATTGCTCTTGATTTAATCCTAAATTATGTTCCGATAGGGATAGCTTTAACCATTGGGTGGTTATTTCTGGTTTGGCTTTAATGGCAAAAATTTTGACAGCATGGTAGTTGATTTTTTCCCGTAGGCGATAGATTTTTTTGATGGGTAGCCCCATTTCTTGGGAAATTTCTTCTTGGGTTTTGCCAAATAGGTACAGTTCTAGCCATTGCACCGCTTCCTCCCCAATGTTTTCCCCTAAATAAATTTTAAATTCCTCTTGCACCTCTTCCCGAATAGCTTGTTGCTCTACCCAATCTTGTTCACTTTCAAAGTTAACGATCGCGTGATCATCTAATAAACTAATTTCCCCTTGGTCTTCCCCTTCTGGGGCAATATTTTCAGAGATAAATTTCAACATTTGGGCTTGGGGTACTTTTGTCATGCCCCCCCGTTGCGATCGCCTTAAAAAATTAACAAAGCGATAGGCTAATAAGGGTTGATTCCGAATGGGTCTGAGGCAATATTCTTCAATGGTGGCTAGGAGCAACGTACTACGAAAAGTTTGGTTAGGAGTTAATTGGCCAATCCATTGGATCTGTTGTTGGATATATTTATCCTTCTGGATCATTTCCTGAATTACTTCCTCAATCACATCGGTAATCGCACGACGCGATCGCGGCTCAGGGAAACCCAAGTACGAATTTTTTGACGGAGAACAGACACAGAACACAAAACGCTTAATTAAAGTCGAGTAAGCTACATTTTGGGACACCTGAAAATATCTTTGACGAAAGACACGATAACGATAGTCATGGGCCCGCTCCATAATCTGCCGTTCCCTGGGATCGAGTTGTTCTAATTCCGCCGCATTTTCCCCCAACAGCCAACCAATGATGATGCGCCGCTGGGCTTCAGAAAAATTTGCATCTTGATCCTCTGCGAGTCTTGTTTGCCAAGTTTGGGTGATCTCCTCCACTACCGTCATAATTAAAATTTAGGTCACTCCTCACCAAATTTTTTTAAATTAAGCTCCCATTATCTTACCGAAAGTGTCTCCCTTAACCGTTGGTTCTTCTTGATTAAAGTTAACCAGTCTAATAAATTGTCCTCAATGACTTCCTAATCAATCCTAAATCAGTTTTGGCACACCGTCGCGATCTTTGAGCTGTGCCAAACTGTACAATTATCACGGCAGATTAAGCTTTCCTTGTTGCTCGTATTTTTTTCCCTTGCTAATGGTTCTAGTCATCTAATTAGAGTGAAAGGACTTGTTTACTTTCCAGGAACCTTTTAGCCCAAGGGTTAAAACATTGGACTATCCATCAAATCATGACGGTTAAGCCACTAGAATTAAGGCTCTAAAATTTAGCCCGCAGAGAAAATTCATAATCCCCTCCTGCTTCTAGGTGATAGTCCGATCGCTCCAAAAAACGGCTCAATGGCTCCAAAATCAAAGCCCGACCTAGGGATGGATTAACAATTAACTCATCCTTCCGAAAACACCATTCAAACTGCCACTGATAGGAAGAGGCCTTCACCTTACCGGCAATGACTCCCTGGGCCAAGGAATGACGGGTAACACTGACATACGCGATCGTTCTAGGGTTTGTACTCACAAAGGAAGATAGAGCATAGATGTTTGTAATTTTATAACTTAGGTCGATCGCCAACTGCAAAATTTACTGTAAAAAGTTAAGGCTCTAAGAAGCTGTTTATAAAATCAATTGAATTTGCATGTTGCCCCCTAAATCCCCCAAATTTGTGGGACTTTTAAGGATTTTTCAGAAATTTCTCCCCCAGCCTTGGGGGCAGGGATGTTTTATAAATCAGCTCTAAGCAAAGGAAAATTCTAAGGGCTGATCAACATTAATCAATGGATCAAGGTTGATCAGCCCTAGCACCTCTGATCGCCACAGATTAATCATGATAAAAACCTTACTATATAAGCTTTTTACCCCTTAAAACTGCCTTGATGTTTATGACTATAGCCATACCTCCCCTCAACGGAATTTAGCAGCAGGAATTGAGGTGGACTGATTCTTTCTAACAAAATTCAATCTTGATGACCATAATCATAATAATTAGTAATATCTAGGGTGATATGGATTGTTAATTGCTTTACTTTCGGTCTAAAAAGCAAGATTTAGATTTCAATTCCCTTTAGTCTATTGCTAATAATTACCAGTTACGCTATGATTTTTTTCTTGAAAATTAATTAAGAATAATTAGCAATAATTTATCCATAGTTTATCCATGGCTATCTCCCGCCGATTTTTTACCACCATGAGCCTAAGCACTGGGCTAGTGCTCTCTTTAAATTTAATTACTGGCTGTAATCAGCAGTCCGCGATCGATCCCAATGGTCAAGGGGGAACGGTGGCCCCCACGAAGGAAGTCAATGTATATTCCTCCCGCCATTACGATGCCGATGACCAGATTTATCAAAAATTCACAGAGGAAACGGGGATCAAAGTCAATATCGTTGAAGGCCAGGCGGAAGAGCTGATTGAGCGGATCAACACCGAAGGGGCTAATAGTCCGGCCGATGTTTTAATCACCGTCGATGCGGGCAACCTCTGGCGAGCGGAACAGGATGGCCTATTTGCCCCTGTGGAGTCTCCAACTTTAGAAGAACGGATTCCTGCTAATTTACGTAATCCCAATAAGCTGTGGTTTGGTTTTACCAAGCGAGCTAGGGTAATTATGTATAATCCCGATCGCGTCAAGGTAGAAGAACTAAGTACCTACGAAGATTTAACCGATCCAAAATGGAAAGGCCGAATTGCGGTGCGTTCCTCCAGCAATATCTACAATCAATCTTTAGTGGCTTCCTTGGTAGCTAACCTTGGGGAAGAAAAGACGGAAGCATGGATTAAAGGCCTAGTGGCGAATTTTGCCCGATCGCCGGAAGGAAATGATCGGGATCAAATTGAAGCGGTGGCATCGGGAACAGCAGACATTGCTATTGCGAATACTTATTATTTACCCCGGTATGCCAATCCCGAAGATCCCGCTCAACAGGAAATTTTTGATAAGGTCAAAGTATTTTTTCCGAACCAGAGCGATCGGGGAGCCCATATTAACATCAGTGGTGGCGGCATGATCAAAACAGCCCCCCACCCAGAAGAAGCTGTTAAGTTTCTTGAATTTTTAACCAGTGACATCGCCCAAGAAATTTTTGCTGGGAACAATAATGAATATCCCGTTGTGGAAGGAGTGCCCTTAGCTCCCATCCTGCAAGGATTTGGGACTTTTAAGGATGATAGTACCAACGTTGCTCTTTATGGAGAATTTAATAGCAAAGCAGTGGAGTTGATGGATCGGGCCGGTTGGAAGTAATAATATATACCTATTCAAACTGTGAGTAATGGTGGGCAAGACCCACCTTTTTTTGTGGTATTTTCTAAAGGGGTTAGGAATGGCAACGTCCCTATTCCCCATATCCCGCCGGTAATCCTTTACGTCATTACCTTTGGGGTAGCGCGATCGTCAATCAAGATCAAAGCCATGAATAATCAATTAACTAACTGACATTAATGGGGTGAACCCCATCGGGCTAAGTCCTGTGTCCCAATCCTCAACCTCAAGC
>JAAUPO010000384.1 GCA_012033095.1 Synechococcaceae cyanobacterium RL_1_2
ATCAGAATCGAAATTTTGCGTAATCCTGAAGTTGATGAATTAGGGAATTACAAACTTTGAATTTCCTTGATGGTGCCGAAAAATACACCTTT
Source organism: Synechococcaceae cyanobacterium RL_1_2 (assembly GCA_012033095.1). Taxonomy (GTDB): domain Bacteria; phylum Cyanobacteriota; class Cyanobacteriia; order Cyanobacteriales; family JAAUPO01; genus JAAUPO01. The sequence continues at coordinate 93 of JAAUPO010000384.1, forward strand.
AGGTTTTAACTAGGTCCTGTCATCATTTAAACCTGAAATGCTTCTTAGCTAAGGATTTCAGGTTAAAACTATACTTTCTGAACCTGGCTCAGGATCAACGCTTTAATGCTAATTGATGATACTCCCTAGTACAGCGTCAAGGTTAAAACTAATGGTTTTAAATTGATATAGCCCATGTAGAGAAATAGATTTAGCAATAGTCAACTCTCAAATTATTGTTTTTATTATTTTATGATTTGACAAGGCCCTAGATCCCGATCAATGGGGACGCGATCGCGTTAAGGACTCAGTTAAGCTTGAGCTAGCTATCTGTGCCAAAGTTGTTGAAACTCTGGATAGGATAGTTCCTTTGACCACTGCCAAAGTAATCGATAGCAAGCCCGTTTGGCTGGGGCATTGGTGTGGGAATCTAGATAAATTTGTTGAACCTGGGGCAATACCGTCGGGATCTGTTCCTTCCCAATTAACCGCTGGAATAGCTCGATCGCTAATTTGAGACTCGCTTTACGGCGCATAATGCCTAATAAGGTTAATAATGTCGGCAGGATCAGGGGATGGGTGGGCGCATAATTAGCAAGCTTAGAAAGTAGCTGAATTTTTTGGTGGGCCGTGGTTGCGATCGCTAACTTTTTAAGGATTGTTTCCGTAGCGAAGTGTAATTGACGGGGGGATGGTGATGTTACTTTTGATGGTGGGAAAGGGGTAACAGTTGGTGAGGGTTTTGGGGTAACTAAGGGGTGGTTTGGTGCGATTTGGGCTAGGGTATCGAGCAGATGGTTTCGCTGGGGGCATCATCCTTCGTTTCTGCGATCAATGCGACCAAGGTTGCCACGGCTAAATCATGATGGGGTTTGATTTTCCCAAGGCGCAAGGCAGCTTTGCGACGAATATTAAGTTTAGGTTCCTGGGTTAACAGTTGGGTGAGGGTGGTTAAAACCAGCTCATTATTTGCATCGATCGCCCCTAAACTTCGGCATAAATTAAGTTTAAAATTAACGTCAATCCCTTCCTGGCCTAGTAAATCTTCTAGGGCTGCGATCGCAATTTTATTACCAGGATCATGGTTTTCCCAAGGCTATGGGCAATTAACCACCGTTGAAAAGGATGGGAAGTCTGGTGCAAAAAGGTTTCAAGGGCCGGTACCGTTAAACCGCGATCGCTGCGAGATAGAGCAATACCCGCTTGTTCGACGATGGTAGCAGGGATTTCCGGAGTGCCCCCAAATCGCCATTGCACCAGTTGATCAAGGACTGCCCTGGCTTGGGAAAAAGCTGAAAATTCCGCTAGACCCTTGCCCACTAAACATTGAGCCCTCACGTTATAAAAACCACCGCAACTATCCTCCCATGCGACTAGGGTTTGTAAAAAGGCCTCTTTATTTGAGGGGGCAATCTCTTCCCGTCCCAGCCAGAGCAAAATAATTTCTTGCCAGTTCCATTGAAAAATAGGGTAAATTGTCCGTTCCCCCACCTTGAACTCCACTAGATCTTGCCAATGGTTAATAGCCATGGCAGTAAAATATTCCTGAAAGGTCAGGTGGTAAAACCCATAAATTTTTTCCCCGGTGCGGTCATCATGGCCCACCACCTTCAGCCATCCCAACTGTAAGCTAAGGGTCAATAAATCGGGATCGATCGGATCAAAACACCGTTGTACTTCCCCAGGTCGAAAGCGGAAAGTGGGGGGCTGATGGGTAAAACCTTGGAAGGCTAAATGGGCTAAGCCTTGGTTGAGGGCCTGTCGTTGGCTTCTGGTGGTGGGGAATGCGTTCTGTTTCCAGTCATAGAACGTTTCTACAAATTGACGGTAAAGAATCGCTTTTGTGGTGGGGAGTTGGCCCTGGGTTAGTTGCCAGGTGCGACAGAGCAACGTCAAATAGAGGGGATGGCACACTAACTCCCGTAATGGTCGGATTCCTCGATGGGTTAACGCTTGCTGTAGTCGATCGCCGAGGGAGGGATTGGCCCTAAACCATTGTTGAATAAAGTTTTCCAGGGGGTTAATCCCAGGAATGCGATCGGGGCTGAAGGTTTGGCAACGGTAGGTATCCCAGTAACCCAGGGCATTAAAGTTCCCGTTCCACACCGCACTACGACAAGTGACGATCCCGTGGGCATAGTTTAGCCATCCTTGCAATTCTTGATCGAGCTTGATTGTCCCTCTACTGGTGTGCTCCCCCATTTCATCTAATCCATCCAAGAGCAACCATACCCGACCGGAGGTAATGAGTTGGCTAAACTCCTGTAAGGTAGCTGGGGCAATGGTGAATTGTTGGAGGGCGGTGCGTAGCCAAGTGGTCGTAAGGTAGGTTTCCAGCGATCGGCCTTCCAGATCCGCCAGGGAAATCCACACCGGTAAATAGTCCGTAGTTTCTGCTAATAACAGGGCCAATTTTTGTAAAAGGGTACTTTTCCCAGCCCCTGGTTCCCCCACGATCGCGAGACGATGGCCTTGGCTTTCTGATTGGCCTTGGCAATATTTATCTAAAAGTTCCTGGGGTTGGTAGTGGGCTTCATCCCCTTCTGCTTCTTCCTCATGGCTGAGATTTCCCTCCGTTACCCCCAAAGGCACATAGAGATCCCCTAGGTCAAAGCTCATACCATCGTTGGCGGTGAGGGGATTACTAGTCAGCCGGGTATTTAGGGCCCTCAAACAGAGTTGGGCCCAAGGATGGGTTAAGGGCGGTGTCGGCCTGGGGGAAATCGGGGCGATCGGGCCATGGGGATCGATGGTGGGCCGGGCCGATGGGCTTTGACCCCGACGCTTGACCCAGGCATCATCAAAACACGCTCTGTTTCCCTCCCCATCCCAGCGATCGCGCCACAAGGTCAGGGTAAAATGCCATTGCTCCGAGCCACGGGTGATGGTGCGATTATCTTCTAAAATTTCCAAAAATCCCCTAAATGCTTAAGGGCAGTTTTCAGTTGGGCTAGGTTGAGGGGGCGATCGGGATTGTCAATCTGGGATAGGGTTTGGAGATAGCGTAGTTTGGTGCGTACTACCAACCGAGTGGAGCTTTGCCAATGGGTTTGCAGTTTTGACCTTAATACTTCTATTTGCTGCTCATCGCCATCGAGATGATCATTGGCAAAGGCAACCAGGGCAAACAATAATGATCGCGATCGCCCTTGGGGTATGGTTCCATAACTTTGCTTAGGCATATTTTCCAGTGTGCCATAAAGCTAAACTGAAATGTCTGAAGTGGAATGAGTCTTTCAGGACTTACGCAAAAATTTCGATTCTGTCCTGGGAACCATAATGTTTAGGGATGTTTAGGGACAATCGTTCAAGCAAGTTCACCAAATTTGGGGGATTTAGGGGGCATGTACGTAAGTCCTATCTCTTAAAACAAGCAGCGCGGGTTGCGATCATGCGATCGATTTGATTATGGGCCTGTCATCATTTAAACCTGAAACTCTTCTTAGCCAAGGATTTCAGTTTAAAACTATACTTCCTGAACCTGACTCAGGATCAACGTTTTAATAACATCTTAATGCTAATGGATGATACTCCCATGTTGATCATGGCGGATTTACCCTGTTCCCCCAACTCAATCCCTTCCAGTTTTAACCCAGAGACGATGGGGACAAATACGTTGGCCTTGCGTAGGTAACCACTT
>JAAUPO010000385.1 GCA_012033095.1 Synechococcaceae cyanobacterium RL_1_2
TTCCCGTAATTATGCAAAAAGACTATAACATCGTTCCCCCCAATTCCGTTAAATTAGCTGCTAAATTAGGTGCGTTGGGGTATTTTTATTGGGTGAGGAGTTTACGATAATTGCCAAAAAGCCAACCCATAATTTGGAGCATAAATTTAACTTGTTTTAGGTATAAAGTCCATTGTTGACGGGTGAGGCGGAGGTGTTGGGTGACGATCGCTACTTGTTCGATGTGGGTAGGGGCGGGGTGAAAAATCGATTTAACTTGCCGCTCAAAGTTAATCAGACCTTGGCTAATGCGCTGGGAGCTAAGTTTTAGTCGCCACAAACGATAGGCTACATAACAATTAGCGATCGCGATCGTGATATTGGCCAAAATAACAAATAGGATCATGGGTGATTCTGAGCTGTGCCCATTGGTTTATTCAGATCAACTTAACTGTAAGGATTGGGATTGAATGGGATTTAGCTCAATTTTTTCCTTTAGTTCTTTTTCAGGTAATGATGTGGCATTAACAGGACTTACGCAAAAACTTCGATTCTGTCCTAGGAACCATGATGTTTGGGGATGTTTGGGGACTATCGTTCAAGCAAGTCCCCAAATTTGGGGAATTTAGAGGGCTTGTGCGTAAGTCCTAATGAAGAATTTTGCCATGGACGTAATTATGGATAGTTTTGGTGGATCTACTAATTGATTCTAGGCCTTACTGTAGGGGTAGGGACTGAATCATTTATCATAAATTTTCTATTATATATAAGCCCTCTGTGTTGCTGCTCCATCGCTCTAACCTATGACCTTAATTAATAATCGTTACGAAATTATCCATACCTTAGCGCGGGGAGGTTTCGGCCAAACATTTTTAGCGGTGGATACCCACCTGCCCTCCCAACCCCATTGTGTGATTAAGCAACTTAAACCCCTCAAGGAAGCCAATGGGACGACGGAAAATGAGTTAAAAATGCGCTTTGGCAAAGAAGCGATCGTGTTGGAAAAATTGGGGGCCAACCATCCTCAAATCCCCAGTTTATACGCCTACTTTACCCAGAACGATGAATTTTACCTAGTTCAGGAATATATTGAGGGGGAAACCCTACGACAACGGGTACAGCGAACGGGGGTATTGATAGAACAGGAAGCGGAAAATTTTTTACTAGGGATTTTGCCCGTATTGGTCTATACCCATGGCCACCAGATTGTCCACCGGGATATTAAACCGGACAATATTATCATCCGCGATCGCGATAAGTTACCGGTGTTAATTGATTTTGGGGTCATTAAAGAGGTGATGGCCAGCACGATGCTAAATATGAATGGTGAACCCCAACCGTCTTTACCCTTCGGCACTCCGGGTTATATGGCTTCGGAGCAGGCGGCGGGCCGTCCCATGTTTAATAGTGATCTATATAGCTTGGGCTTAACGGTGATCTTTTTGCTCACGGGCAAAGATCCCCATCAATTGATTACCGATGTCCATAGTGGGGAATTGGTGTGGCAGGGGGAAGTACCCGCATTAAGTCCAGCTTTTGGCCAAATTATTCAACGGGCGGTGGCATTCCATCCCCGCGATCGCTATGATAGTGCCCAAACTATGCTTAATGCAGTGGAAGCCCTAGCCGGATCTGCGACCAATGTGCCAACCATGGTGGCTCCACCATCCCGGCCCCTCCCATCCCAAAGTACGATCGCGATGCCATCTCAACCCCGATCGCCACAACGTAGCCCTAACCAGACCACCGGCATCAATAAAACCCTAGTGGCGACCACCCCAGAACCAACTTTTACCACCAGCAATTCCTCTACTTCTTCGAGTACCCTTGCTTTTATTATTTTAATTCCCTTGATGTTATTGGGGGGAGCGGCGGTCGGCATCATTTTTTTTTAATTTATTGCCCAGCAGTAATTCCTCTGGCGGCATGGAACAAGTAGAACCCGAACCAACCATTCCGTTAATTAGCTCTAGTGCTGAAGCTAGCTCCTCTTCTAGTGAACGGGTGCAGCCGAAGCCAGAACCCGAACCGGAACCCCAACCAGAGCCTGAACCCGAACCGGAACCCCAACCAGAGCCTGAACCAGAGCCGGAACCGGAACCGGAACCCCAACCAGTCATCATTAAAAATAGAACTTTACCCAGTGTCTCCTTAGGTAATCCTAGGGAGAAATTAGTGGCTGCGATCGGGGAACCCACCACCGTGGAGACCATTGTTGATTCCACGGAAGAAACAGTGCAGGCTTTGACCTATCAAGATTATTTGTCCCCAGGGGGAGATTTGAGTTATGAATGGGTAACCACCACTAATGAAATTCGCCGTAAGCAGGTCGTCTTTTCAGAGCCATCGTCCCAAACCTTAGAAAGTATGCTCCCCACCTTAACGGAGCTGCTAGATAATCAGTATTCCTCTTTGGCGGAGGAAAAGCTGGCCGCAGTTACCCGTCGGGAAACAGATTTATTAACGTTTGATGCTAAGGGAAAAAATATCCAAATCGGCCTCAATGGGCAAAATCGGATTTTTATTTCTGTGCAGTAATGAAAAAATATTTTCGTTGGTTTATTTTGGGGTTATGCCTAACATTTTTAGCCACCACCCTCCACAGAAATTGGCAACACTTAGGGAATATTCGTTTCCATTCTCACAGTGGGGCACTATTGGTGGCAGCATTAATTACTACTTTGCTTGCCCATCTTACTGCTGGGCAATTTGGTGGTACGTGGTGAAGTTATTTAACCAACCTTTGCGGTTACACCACGCGATCGCTATTTACCTTAAAACCAATCTAGCAAAATACTTACCGGGCAATATTTGGCATTTCTATGGCCGGGTAGAAGCCATTCGCAAAACTGGGGCGGAGTTATCGTTAGCGACCATGATTGTCTTAATTGAACCACTCTTAATGGCGATCGCCGCGGCCACCACCGGAGCGATCGCCCTAAGCTGGAGCTTTCTGCAACGTCAAGGGAGTTCAGACTCTTGGGGGGGATTAATGCCCCTAGCCCCTAGCCATAGTTGGTATGGGTTGATGGGGGCCATAGCGATTCTAGGCAGCTTAATTACGATCCATCCCCAGGTATTGAGTACCCTCTTAAGATTGACGGGTAAACTGAAAAATCCCAACACTAATTCCCCGAAGACGGATCAATCTAGCACAACCTCGATCGTGATTACCGCCTATCCCCTAGTACCGTTAATGGCGGATGTCGTTTATATTTTGATGCGAGGGTTAGGCTTCATCTTTGTGATCATGGCAGTAAGCTCTACCTTCTCCATTGCGAATCATTGGCCGATGCTGTTTGCTGGTTATAGTATCGCTTGGGTGTTAGGGTTAATTGTGCCCGGTGCGCCAGGGGGTTTAGGGGTGTTTGAAGCAACCATCATGATCTTGTTGGGAAATACCATTAACGCCGCTCTTTTGATTAGCGCGATCGCAATTTTCCGGATTGTTAACACCATCGCTGAATTGCTCGGTGCCGGGATCGGAGTCGCGATCAAGTAACTAGCTCCCTCGAGGGATGGGAGTCGCAACAAACTACCCTAATCTTTGCTGATTTTTTGTGTCATATCGCGATCGCTGGGTATAAGAGCCGATTTATAAAGCCCCCCTGCCTCCAATGCTGGGGGAAAATTTTCTTAAAAATCATTAAAAATCCCCAACGTTGGGGGGAGTTTAGGGGGCAAAATAGGCAAAACTCCATTGACTTTCATCAACAGCCTCTAAGTAA
>JAAUPO010000386.1 GCA_012033095.1 Synechococcaceae cyanobacterium RL_1_2
AGTCGGGGGGTATAACGGTGGTCAAAATTACCAGTAATCCATAATTGCCAGTCAGTTTTAACTTCGGCAAAAACTTTTAACTAAGCGGTCTAGGTTTTTATGGGGATCGCTGCGACCTATATATAAAAAGTAATGGGGAGAGTGGCTTTGATGGGGGGCAGGTCGAAAATGCTGGTGGTCATAACCGAGGGGAATGGGGGTAATTTTAGCGGCGGGGACTTGGGCAAACCGGATCAAATCATCTGCCGTTGATTGGGAGTTACAGACTAAATGAACTGCTTGGCGGGCTACGGCGGGAATGTAATATTTGGCGTAATAGGTCAAGGGCGATCGCCAGCGGGGAAACCTTACCGGAATAAAGTCATGCACCATGGCCACATAGCGACAGGTGGTAAATAGAGGAGCTTCGGGCAGGGGGGAAAATAGTAAACTGCTGCGGAGTTGTCGATAAATTTGGGGTAACTGGGTTTGAGTCCAGATTAGCCGGCGACCATGGCCTAGGGTGCCTCGATCGGGGGAAAGGTTTGGCGGAATGGGGTAACAATCATAGCGATCGTCCCCGTGGGCTGTCAGTAAAGTGGGGTTTAATGGCCCCAGGTAAGGCAGTAAATTAGTGGCATAGTTACTGATCCCCGTGGGCCGATCGAGCACCATGGCCAGGTTAAAGATTAGCTTGCTCATCCAGACGATCTTCTACTTGTTGACGAAGGTGATCTAACTCAGGGGAATGGTAAAGGGGTAAGTGGCCGTTTGGGGTTCTAGGCTAGTGAGATAGGCGGGGAGGGTGGGAAGGGTGGCGGCGGTGGTGCGTTGAATGGTGGGCAGATCGGGTAACTGCTGGGTTAATTTTCCATGGGTGATCACTGGTTGTAATAAGGATTGTTCGTTGGCCCTAGGGGCTTCGGTGGCTAAACCGAGGCGATCGCCCACCATGACCCCTTGATCGTAGGCCCGGAAAATTTGTTTTTCCCCTGGGTAGGTGGCTTTTGCCTGGGAACGTTTCATAGTGGCAATACCATCAATGTTCACTAATTTATACACCCCATTGACGGGGGAACCGGTGACCAGTTTAGTGCCAATGCCATAACCATCGATCGCGGCTTGGCCTTGTTGAAGGCGATGGATTTCATACTCATCTAAATCCCCACTAGCAAAAATATTAATGCCTGGAATGAGGGATTTAATGGTGGTTGAGAGAGAACCTAAATCCCCTGAATCTAGACGGATACCCGTTAACGAAAAATCCTGTTGCTTTACTTTTTGGGCTAGCCGTTGGGCTGCGCGGAGGGGATCATAGGTATCAATCAGGAGAGAAGCTTGGGGAAAATAACGGCTAAAAGCAGCAAAGGCTTCATCTTCTGACCCCGCCAATGCCCCGATCGCCATCACTAAAGCATGGGCCATGGTTCCCGCTGGTTTTTGTCCCAATTGCAACGCAGCTAAAACGTTAGAAGTACTATTAATCCCGCCGCGATCGTGCCCTCGCCGCCCAAAGGGAAGCCTGGGGAGTAAAGGCCCGACGGGTGCCAAATTCTAAGATCGTCGCATCGGGCCCCGCTTGGTGACGAATCCGGGCCGCTTTGGTGGCAATTAGGGTTTGGTAATTAATCACCGTGAGGAGATAGGTTTCCACAATTTGGGCCTGCCAGAGGGGAGCGGTGATCCTCAGGATGGGTTCATGGGGAAAGATGGCTGTGCCCTCTGGGACGGCCCATAAATCTCCGGTAAATTTGCCTGTGGCTAAGACGTGCCAAAAGCGATCGGGGGCCCCAGCAAAAATACCCGTAGCCTGAAGTTGGGCAATTTGTGCTGGGGTGAAGTGCCAGTTAGTTAGATAATCCACTGCTTGGGCCAGGCCCATGGCGATCAGGTAATGAAAATTCCGGGGTAGCTTACGGACAAATAATTCAAAACTAGCGGTTGTTTGGTCTAGCCCTTCCCCCACATAGCAAGCAGCCATGGTTAATTGGTACAGATCCGTTAAGAGGCTGTAATCCTGGGGGCTAATATTCAAGGCATTATTTAAGGTCTGTAAGGGAGGGTGATCTTTAGACATGGCACAGGTGAGGGGTTTTATGTTTACCTTACCCGGCGATGATGGAGGTTAGGGTCTTTGTTAAGGATATTTGCAAACCCGATCGCGGATGCAAAGAAGGAATGGGACTCAAACTTAAATCTTGGTGGGGTAATAATTCCCAACGGTAATGGCGCAGTAGTAGGGAAGCAAAAATTTTCATTTCCAATTGGGCAAACGCTAACCCCAAACAAACCCTAGGGCCCCCACCAAATCCCACTAGGCTAAAATCAGCATTTTTTTGTTCATTGCGATCGGGACTGAAACGATCGGGGTCAAAGCGATCGGGATCATGGTAAATATCGGGATCTTGATGGGCTGCACGCATTTGATATAAAAGTTTCCAGCCCGCTGGCACATGGTAACCCCGAAATTCAAACTCTTTGGTTACCCCCCGAAAACCCCCCGCTACTGGTGGATATAACCTTTCTACTTCCTTTAAAATTTGATTTAAAAATGGCATACGACGGCATTGCTCAAAGGAAAGGGGTTCGTCCCCAAACTGGCTTTGTTCCTGTTGGGCTTGGGCTAAAATATTCGGATGCTGGGCTAAAGCCATACAAAGGCAAGTCAACATCGATGTGGTGGTTTCATGGCCAGCAAACAGCATCAATAATGCCTGTACCTTAATTTCATCATCCTTGAGGCCATTACCTTCCTCATCCTGGGTTTGGAGTAATAGCCCCAATGTATCTTGGGTGGGCTCCCCTTGGCGACGACGTTTAATTTCTTGGGAGAGATGGTCTAATAATAAATCCCGTCCTCTTAATGCCTTGCCGAAGGTAGTCCAGGGTAAGGGAATCGGAAAAGCAAATAAACCTTTCGTCAGGTCACTAAACAACCGAGACAAACGGGTGGTTTCCTCTCCCGGCTCACTACCTAATAACAACACGCTGGCGATCTCAAAGGTCATTTCCTTCATGGGGGGCAATAGGGTCAATTCCCCTAATTGGGCCCAGCGATCGAGGTGGGTGCTACACAGTTGTACCATGGTGGCAAAATAGGACTGTAACGCTGGGCCATGGAATGCGGGCATTAATAACTTACGATTGCGATCGTGTTCTTCCCCCTCCTGCAAAAAGAGGGATTCCCCTAATAATTCTTTAAAATTAGCGGGCCAACCATCCCGCCAAGAAAAATGCTCAAAGTGACTGGCAAGGATAAATTTATTGGCTTCTGCTCCCCCCATGACCACGGTGGGCTGACCTAAAATATTGGTACGAAAAATTGGGCCATAGGTTTCAAAACGTTGATCAGCGAATTCGGGATCAAAGATAAAGGATAGGGTTTCACCAATGAAGGGAAAACCATTTTTTCCTGGGGGTAAGGGGCGGGATGTCATGGAAACACTTGAATCCTTTAGGAATTTATTGGGTCTAGGGAGTGTCATCAATTGGCATTAAAACGTTGATCCTGAGCCAGGTTCAGAAAGTATAGTTTTAAACTGAAATCCTTAGCTAAGAAGAGTTTCAGATTTAAATGATGGCAGGCCCTAGTGTAACGATTATTCACCGATTAATAACTATAGGCTAACTACAGGACAAAAACCTTAAACCCTTGCTACACAAGCAGTCTAGCGAAATCAGTTGTAATCCTTGCCGTGTAAAGTTCTTAGACCTATTTACAGTTA
>JAAUPO010000387.1 GCA_012033095.1 Synechococcaceae cyanobacterium RL_1_2
CGGAATTGGGGATTGAATTTGCAATTTGCTCCCCATCAAATCCCCAAATTGGGGGACTGTTAATAATTTTTCAGGAATGGCTCCCCCAGAATTGTGGGCAGGGGGGCTTGATAAATCAGCTCTGACGGTGATTCCTTTTCCCTAAAATGTTGCCCCTAGACTCCCTAGGCTTTAATCTTTCATTGCTAGCAATCCCAAAATGTGGGACGGGGATTAGACCAAGGTTTGGAGAACGGTTTTAAACACCTCGATCGCCGGTTGTGCACCATTGTCCCTGACGAAAATTTTGTAGTTGGGGGAACTATTGATTTCCACCAACCACCATTGATCATCGTCATCTAAGACTAGATCAAATCCTCCATAGGCTAGGGGTAATATGGAAAAAATTGGATCTACTAATTGCTGAATTTGTTGGTGCAAAGTTCTGTCTTCCACCATTTCCGCCTTGGCCCCTTCCCAATGGAGGGGGCTAAGATTGCCATGGAAAACGGCATGCTCTCGATTTTGTAATACAACAGCCGTAGGGTTTGATCCACAAAAATCGCCCGGTACTCCCGTTTAATGGAAATCAATTCCTGGGCGAGGGCGACACAATCATAATTTTTGTCCTTCAGGTTAAAAATGGTATTTAACCCATGGATAAGATTGTCCCGATCGCGACATAAAAAAACATTACACCCCCCCGATCCCCGATTGGGCTTAAGGATTATAGGGAATGGATATTGGGCCATAATGGCGGTGGCGGTGGCTGCGATCGAGCTATAGGCTCCATAATCCCGATATTTTTCTTCAAACGGACTCAAAAACCCTGTGGTCCGAGCCATGGGAATATGTGGATGGAGCAACGCGTAGGTATATTGTTTATCCAACACCACTTTACCCACACCGATATTGTTCAGGGGTAACTGGTTATTAACAAAATAAACATAACCATTTTTGCCTTGGATTTGAACCAAATTTTCCGCTAGAGGCAGGGATTGGTAAGGAATGTGTAATTGTTCACAGGCTGCGACTAAAGTTTTAAATTACTGAGCATTATGGCAAAAACTAGAAACCTCTGGAAGCACCAACCAGTAAGCACCTGATAGGGATGGGTCTTAATCTCCCCTGGGTCAGATAAGTTGGTCGATGTCGATAATTATCAATAATTATTATTGATGAATGGCAGATCTTACCGGTAATTTTCCCCCAACGGATAATCGGGCCTGGGGTAACGCGATCGCTTTTGTTGGTAAATTCTGGGAATATGCCAAAATAATAAACGCCGAACGTGAATTCAGGAGAGGAGACATGACGACGACCCCCTACGGTGCTTGGAAATCACCTATTACCGCTGATCTAATTGTGGCGGGTTCCATTGGTTTAGGAGAACCATTATTGGATGGGGATCAGATTTACTGGTTAGAACGTCGTCCCCAGGAACAAGGCCGGAGCGTCATTGTGCAGTATGACCCCGATGGAGCCCAGGATATTACCCCGCCAGGGTTTAACGTCCGTAACCGGGTACATGAATATGGTGGTGGTTCCTACACGGTGGTTGATGGGGTGGTTTATTTTGTCAATTTTTCTGACCAACGTATTTATCGTCAAACCATCGGTGGGCAACCCCAGGCCATTACCCCTGAGAATCATCGACGTTATGCGGATTTAGTCGTAGATCAACAACGCGATCGCTTAATTGCCATCGCAGAAGAACACTCAGACAATAGCCATGAACCTGAAAATTTCATTGTGGCCATTGATCTTAATACGGGGTCAGAAACCTTTCTCGTCAGGGGTAATAATTTTTATACCAGCCCTCGTCTAAGCCCCGATGGCCAAACCCTAGCTTGGATCAGTTGGGATCATCCCGCTATGCCCTGGGATAAAACCCAATTATGGTTAGGGCCATTGGGGCCTTCAGGGGAAATAATGACTAAAACGTTAATCGCGGGCACTGAACCAGAGGCGATCGTGGAACCCCGGTGGTCTCAGGAGGGGCAATTATATTTTAGTAGCGATCGCTCTGGCTGGTGGAATCTTTATCGTTATCACCAAGAACAAATTATTGCCGTTCATCCGGCGGAGAATGAGTTTGGCTATCCCCATTGGATTTTTGGTGAAAGTACCTATGGTTTTGCTTCTGAGCAGGATCTAATCTGTACCTATTGCCACCATGGAGCTTGGCATTTAGCCCAACTGGATGGGGAATCAGGTCAACTCAAACCGATCGCGACCCCCTACAGCTCCATTATGTATGTGCAAGTCAACGAATCGATCGCGTTATTTTTAGCAGGTTCGGCCACTAATCCTAGTGCGATCGTGGCTATGGATTTGTACACCCAAGAACTAGAAATATTAAAGGAAAGTAGTAGCCTTGCCATCGCATCGGGCTATTTATCTGCCCCTAAAGCGATCGCGTTCCACCAGCCATGGCTTAACCGCCTATGGCTGGTATTATCCCCCAGCTAATCCAGACTACCAGGCCCCCCCAGAAGAACTGCCTCCCTTAGTGGTTAAAAGCCATGGCGGCCCTACCACTATGACTACCCCCAGTTTTAACCTCAAAATTCAGTATTACACCAGTCGAGGTTTTGGCTATTTAGATGTCAATTACGGAGGCAGCACCGGTTATGGTCGGGAATATCGTCAACGGTTATACGGCCAGTGGGGCATAGTGGATGTGGATGATTGCGTGAATGGGGCTTTATACCTCGCAGCAGCAGGGGAGGTGGATCGCGATCGCTTAGCTATTACTGGCGGTAGTGCCGGAGGTTATACCACCCTAGCGGCCCTAACCTTCAAAGATACATTTAAAGCAGGAGCTAGCCATTATGGCATCAGTGATCTCGAAGCCCTAGTGCGAGACACCCATAAATTTGAAGCCCGTTATTTAGATACCCTCATTGGGCCCCACCCAGAGCGTCAGGATCTATATCTTGCCCGCTCTCCCATCCACCACACCGAGTTATTATCCTGTCCAGTGGTATTTTTCAAGGTTTAGAAGATCGAGTTGTCCCACCTAATCAAGCAGAAATGATGGTGACAGCCCTCAAGGAAAAGGGTTTACCCGTGGCCTATGTGCCCTTTGAAGGGGAGCAGCATGGTTTTAGGATTGCGGCCAATATCAAAGCCGCGATCGAGGGGGAATTTTACTTTTATTCCCGCATTTTTGGTTTTACCCCTGCTGAAAATTTACCCGCGATCGAAATTATGAACATCTAAAGTATCAATAGTGCGGACACTTTGTCGAGCAAGCCCTGAAACCCTTGGTTTCTCGTTTACGATAACATCGTGACAGGGAGCTGAAACCGCTATTCTACCTTTGATTACCAAAAACTTTCCGGAGCATTGAAGTATTAAAAAAAGTCAAAATCTCAAGTAAGTAATGTTACTGGGCATTTGACCACCTCTAATTCTTAACTTGATAAAGCTTTGAGAGTACCAATAATGAACATATAGCAGTCCTAACTAGGTCATAACACGAAGATCCGGTAGTGCTAAAGCGGTAAGGATATTTAGACCTAGGATAATTGCTTATCAATCGATTTAAGCTTCCTGATCCTTACCTGTATAAGACTACCGAAGATCCTTACTAGACTTGGCTGTCCATGTACTCAATTTCCACAAGCTATTTAGGATTGATATAGTCTTTTTAAATAATTAGGGGAAACAAATAGATCTGAAAACATTCCATTGAGAGGAACAGCCACCCCATACTAAAT
>JAAUPO010000027.1 GCA_012033095.1 Synechococcaceae cyanobacterium RL_1_2
TCTAGGGCCGTGAAATGGGTATGGTTGAGTTTTGAATTTTTGCCGGTACATTTTCACCGCTAGGGTTTGTTCTGGGGTGAGGTAAAGACTCCAATTAATGGCTTTGATACTCTGGTACAACTCCTCCCGGTCAAAACATTTCACTGTGGCGATCGGCATTAATACTTTATAAATCAGACGACTGTGGAGATTAATGCGGTACAACGTATCTAATTCCCCATCAAAATTGATGCCCGTATATTCAGGTTCCACATTGATCGCCCCTAAACTCTCTAATTCCTTAGCTCCAAGGTCTTCTAAACCCCTCGCGATCGTGGCAAAATATTTCATAATCCTAATTACAATTGTCTGGGGGTTTAAGGGTGAGTAGTAAGCTGGTGAACGTCAAAGAAAGATAAAAAGTAAAAAATCAAAAGAGGTTAAATAGAGGTTAAATCTTGGGAGAGTAAGGGAAGGGCAGATGGATCATATTTGTGCTGGCCATGGAAAATAATTAAAGAATTATTGAAATTCATTGAACAGTTATTGAAAAGTTATTGAAAATTGGGGCAAAGTGGGCAAAGTCTGAATTTATTTAACCATTTCCCTCTCAATCAATCGATCAAGGAGGGCTTCCCCTTGCTCCACCGATTCAATGTGGAAGAGCTCTTCCCTGAGGTGGCTTACCCCTGGAAATCCTTTTAAATACCAAGATAAATGTTTACGGGCTTGGAAAATCCCCCGTTTTCCTTTGTATTCCCACAATCCTCGCAGATGATCTTTCGCGATCGCGAGGCGTTCAGGCCAGGTGGGGGGAGGTAACATTCTCCTGTTTTAAGAAAATGATCAATTTGGCCGACTAAAAAGGGATAACCCAGGGTGCCCCTAGAACACATAACCCCGTCGGCTTGGGTTTGATTTAAACAAGCGATCGCGGCTTCGATGGACATAATGTCACCATTAGCAATTACGGGGATAGACAATTGCTGTTTAACTTTAGCAATCCAACTCCAATCGGCTTGGCCTTCATAGCCTTGGGCACGGGTACGGCCATGGAGGGTTAACATCATAGCACCGGCATCCTCCATTTTTTGGGCAAAATCAAGAATATTAATTTCGCGATCGTCCCAACCTAAACGGGTTTTAACCGTAACCGGTACTGCCACCGCCGCCACCACCGTTTTCACTATAGCCGCCGCCACTTCTGGTTCCCGCAATAGGGAACTACCACCACCGCGCTTTGTGATCTTATTGACCGGGCAACCCATATTAATATCAATGGTTTGGGCCCCCTGCTCCACCGCTAACTGGGCCGCTGCCCCCATAAAATCAGGCCGACAATCAAATAGTTGAATACTAATGGGATTTTCATCTTCTCCGATCTCCATCACCCTGGGCATGGTTTTTAGGTGATGGATCTCCGTTGCGCTGACCATTTCGGTGTAAAGCATGGAGCTAGGGGCATACCGCCGTACCAATCGCCGAAACACCAGATCCGTTACCCCCGATAATGGGGACTGCAATACCCGACTATGTACCTTAACCGTTCCAATCTGTAATGGCTCAGCTAGTTTAGGTGATAATTCTGGTTCCACAGCGATCGTCATAGGGTTAATACTGGCAATTTAGGCAATTTAAAATAATTAGGACTTACGCACAAGCCCCCTAAATCCTCCAAATTTGCTATCCATTACGCAAAAGTCTCTCTACAACTTATGCAGCATACGTTCCAGATGCTAAGGGCGCTCCTTCTAGCAATTGATGAAATCTAGACAGACCCCGCCACAAAGTTTTTAAACCAGGGTCTTTATCCCCCTTACGACCCAAAAAGCCCCCTAAATGGGCAATCCATATAAGGATCGTGAATTAAATATAGTCAATTTAATTTAGTATGGGGTGGCTGTTCCTCTCAATGGAATGTTTTCAGATCTATTTGTTTCCCCTAATTATTTAAAAAGACTATAACTTAGAGGATGTCTAAAAAGTATCACATGTTGTTGACTCGCCCCTAAACTCCCCAAGTTGGGGGACTTAATTGTTTAAAAATCTAGGTAATTTACCCGAGACTGGGGGCAAGGGAGAATTTTATTAAATCCTCATTCCTAAGTGATTGAAATTTGGGGGACTTGCTTGAAGGATTGTCCCCAAACATCTTGGTTTCCAGGACGGAATCGAAGTTTTTGCGTAAGTCCTTATAATCAATAATATGGAAATTAATATGGAAATTTCCATGATCGGGGTGAATCCATTTTCAAGGTGCTGGCGGGAAAGTTTTTATCCTGTAGGATCAATTATTGCTAGTAATGATCTAACCCAAGACCTGGTTCCACCATCAACTTTATTAAACACGATCGCGATCGAGGAATTTCATTATGATATGGCAGCAACTAGGATGTAAATTAACCCAAACGTTACAACCCCTATTACTCCTGATGTTCTTAGTCATCCCCTTAGGCGGTTGTAGTACGGAAGAAACCACCGCCCAAACCATTGAAGATACGGGAGATTTACGATTAACCTACGAAACAACGGATAACGAAAATTTTGAAAAAATTCGTGAAGTCCTAGAAACAACCCAGTTTTTTGATGAGCTAATGGAGGATCTCAACAATAGTCTAGTGTTCACAGAAGATATTGATGTTATCTTTACCACCTGCGATGAGTCCAACGCCTATTACGACGGGGAATCATCCACCATTACCATGTGTTATGAATTGGTGGATGATTACGTTGCAATTTTTGCGGATGAAGTGGAAACGGAGGAGGATTTTGCCAATGAAGTCATTGATGCTACGTCCTTTACTTTTTTCCATGAATTAGGCCATGGCCTGATCGCGCAGTATCAACTCCCCATCACCGGTAACGAAGAGGATGCTGTGGATAATTTTGCCGCGATCGTCTTGTTAGATTTATATGAAGATGATCTAGGAGCCATTAGCGGTATGTTCCAGTTTGAAGCCGACGCAGAGGAAGAAACAGAAATTGAAGATCTCGCCTTTTGGGATGAACATGCCCTCAGTTCCCAACGTTATTACAACACCGCCTGTTTAATCTATGGCAGTGATCCCAAGGAGTTTGCTTATTTGGTGGAGGAAGAATATTTACCAGCGGAACGGGCAGAACTTTGTGAAGAGGAATACGCCCAAAAATCCGATGCTTGGTGGGCATTGCTAGATCCTTATCTTAAGTAACTTCATCAAATAATTACCCGATCGCGTTTAATTAAAACTACTTTAGATTAACTCTGCCCTAACTACGATGGCTCGGTAAGTTATGACCTATAAAATTAGAATTGCTGATATGGTTCCCAGCGAACGGCCGCGGGAAAAACTATTGGCAACTGGAGCTACAAACCTTAGTGACGCTGAACTATTAGCTATTCTATTGGGCACAGGCCAAGGGCGGGGGGATTTATCAGCAGTGGGGTTAGCCCAGTTTATTCTCAATGAACTATCGGTGGCCCAACGTAACCCCATGGAGGTGCTCCGTCATCTTAATCCCCAGGAATTGACCACGATTAAAGGGATTGGCCCGGCTAAGGCAGCTACGATCGCCGCCGCGATCGAGCTCGGAAAACGAACTTTTTGGGCTAGTCCGAACCAAAGGACAGTAATTGATTCCCCTGAAAGTGGCGCGGCGGTGCTGAGTAAGGATTTAATGTGGGAGGAACAGGAAAGGTTTGCCCTGTTGATGTTGAATGTGAAAAACGAATTGTTAGGCTCTAAGGTCATCACGATCGGTACTGCCACGGAAACCCTTGTTCACCCCAGGGAAGTTTTTCGAGAAGCCATCAAACAAGGGGCGAACTAAATTAATCATTGCCCATAACCATCCCTCTGGCTCAGTGCAACCCAGTCCCGAAGATATTACCCTCACACAAAGGTTATTGGAAGTGGCTCAAGTGGTGGCCATTCCCATTTTGGATCACTTAATTTTGGGCAGCGGCCACCACCAAAGCTTAAGGCAAATTACCGATCTCTGGCAGAGCTATCCCCAGTAACCATAGATCTAAGATCTAAGAGGCTGTTTATAAAGTCAATTGAATTTGCATTTTGCCCCCTAAATCCCTCAACGTTGGGGACTTTGAATTATTTTCAGGAATTTCTCCCCCAGCATTGGGGGCAAGGGGTGCTTTTTACACATCCTCTAAGTTGGTAGTCATAAAAGCTTAGTGTAGAAAGATTTTGCGATCGCCAAAACAGGAAATAGCATTATATTTTTCAAACTCTCTTCAATTTATCCCTAAATTAACCAAAGCCTATTTTTTAGTCAAGACTTACGCAACAATTTCGATTCTGTCCTGGAAACTATGATGTTTGGGGACAATCGTTCAAGCACGTCCCCCAAATTTGGTGAATTTAGGGGGCTTGTGCGTAAGTCCTATTAGTGTTGTTGATTAATTTAACCTCAATCCTTGAACAGCCCTAACCTGCTTGATCTCTGGCCACATTAGGAAGTTGAAGCTATTTAAGTGATTTACATTAAATTATTAATCTGTTTTTTATAGCTAGAGTTATCCAAACCTTTCCCTTGGGTGCGGGTTTCATTATTTACTTGATTTTCTAAATTTTCAACCCGGCTTGTGCTGTGGGGGTGGGTGCTCATAAATTCTGGGCCACCGCCACTACCAAGTTTTTTCATAAAACTAATCATGCCATCGGGGGCATAACCCGCCGCTTTAATCATATTTAAACCACTGGTGTCCGCAGTGATTTCATCCTTCCGACTATGGGGTAAATCCAGTGCGAGGGCTACTCCAATTTGAACAATTTGCTCATCTGCAACGCCGATCGCTTCCAGGGCAATTTGATTAATCCCCTGCTGACGCATCTGTTTAATGGCATGACGACCGGTAATATGGCCAATTTCGTGGCCAATGACACTGGCTAATTCCGCTTCATTTTCTGCTTCTTCAATTAAGCCAGTATGGACATAGACAAAACCTCCCATGGTGGCAAAAGCGTTAACGCTATCGTCTTCAACTACTTGAAATGTGTAATCTAAGTCAGGGCGACTACCATGTTTGGCTAAGTCTTGGCCTAGGGTGTCAATATATTGTGTGAGGGGCTCATTATCAGAAATATTAACTTGGTTTACAATCTGTTTATTAATCTGAGTCCCAATTTTTATTTCATCTTGATCGCTCAAATTAGATAGTTGAATTACCTGAATGATGCTGGGTAATTGACGAAAAATTTGAAAAATATTAAAAGCCGAAGCGGAACTAGTACCAGCACCGATGGTAAGCATCACGGTCAGCAAAAATAGGGCAATGGGCTTTTTCATAGGATGCAAGAGGAATGAAAGTAAATAAGAAAAGTTAAGCAGTGGGGACAAATATTAATGATATTGAGAGTCTCACTTTTGTAATGCTCAACGCATAAGTTGGTAGTCACAAAAGCTTAGTTTATAAAGATTTTGCGATCGCCAAAACAGGAAATAGCATTATATTTTGAACTTTCATAATATTAATAGCTACAAGCTAATGGGGTTAATTCCCCATGGTCAGGGGATAGGGCTGAAGCCTGGGTCGTCTATCTCTTTAGTCTAGATTATTTGCTTTGATGTTCCCACCATCTTGGAAATAGGAGGGAGTTTAATCTCAATGGGATCTATGGGGTTGACTGGCAATCCTGATTTATAAACTTTAGTTCTTTAGTTGCTGTGGGCATGTTGGGCTTTAAGGATGGATTCGGCAAACGCGATCGCGTCGGAGGCCGCATGGCCCCCGGTTAGTTCCGCTAGTTCCTGTTTACGGCGATCGAGGTCGTCCAACTTGCGCACCTTAACGATGGTGCGGGGATCGGTATTTTTGGTGTTGGTGATGGTTTTATCCACCCGATAATGGTTATCCGCGACGGCGGCCACAAGGGGTTGATGGGTGACACAAAGTACTTGGTGACGGTGGCTCAATTCCTTTAGTTTGGACGCGATCGCTTGGGCTACTTTACCCGAAACCCCAGCATCAATTTCATCAAAAATCAGGGTATGGGAACGGTGACCCAAATCTACAAAACAGGATTTGAGGGCCAATAAAAAGCGACTCATTTCCCCGCCCGAAGCAATTTCCCCTAGGGGTTTCATTTCTTCCCCAGGGTTAGGGCTAAAGTAATAATTGACCTCATCTGCACCTTGGGGGGTGGGATTGATGGGCTTGAGGCGACATTGAAAGATCACCTTATCCATGGCCAGGGGTTTGAGCTCTTTAATAAGTTGTTTTTCTAATTTGGCGGCGGCGGTTTGCCGGAGTTCCGTTAATTTTTGACAATGGCCCTGGAGTTCCTCTAGGGCGTTTTGGCAAGCTAGTTCTAATTCTTCGAGGGATTCCCCGGCCCCCGTTAGCTCTGATAATTCCTGTTGTAATTGGTCGTAATAGATGATGACCTCCGCCAAGGTGGGGCCGTACTTACGACAAATTTGTTTGAGTTGGGCCATGCGCTGTTGAATTTCGGCGAGGGTCTCTGGATCAGAATCTAAGCGATCGCCGTAGCTATTAATTTGTTGGCCTGCTTCGATCGCTTGGGTGAGGGCATTAGTGACTAATTCCAACAGAGGCTCAATCTGGGGATCATAATTCGCCATGGTGTTTAAAATGCCCTCCGCTTCCCCTAATAAATCAGCAACGGAGGGTTGATCCTGCTCGTTTTGGTAAAGTAATTCATAGGCTTGGCAACTCAATTGCTGTAACTCCACCGTATGGGAAAGCATATCGTTTTGCTGGTGTAGCTGGTCTAATTCGTCCGGCGCCCCTAACCCCACTTCCTCTAATTCCCGTTGCTGAAATTTCAACAAATCAATCCGTTGTAGGGTTTCCTGTTGGGAATGAAGCCGTTGCTTTAGCTTGCTGCAAATCTGTTGGTATTGCTGATGGGCAGTTTCTACTAATTTTTTCTGGCGGGTAATTTTATCCCCACCAAAAAGATCAATTAACTCCCGTTGGCTTTGGGAGGAGGTGAGTTGTACCGTTTGACCTTGGGCGGTAATTTCCACTAAGTGCTCCCGTAAATTTGCCATGGTTTCCCGATTCACTAACACCCCATTAATGCGCGATCGCGATCGTAATTTATGATTTTTATTGAGGGTCAATTCCCGCGCCACCACCATGGTGTCATCCTCTAGCAATTCAATTTCCTGCTCCTCCAGCCATTGCCCTAACTGACTAGTCAGCTCAAACGTACCTTCTAAACTAGCTCGCGTTTCCCCTGTGCGCAAAAAGCGAGGGCTCGCCTTTGCCCCCAACAACAGATCGATCGCGTCCAAAATAATAGATTTCCCTGCTCCAGTTTCCCCCGTTAAGACGTTGAGACCAGAAGCAAATTCCAATTCCAAAGAATCCACTAGGGCAAAGTTAGCAATCTTCAGCAATAACAACATGGATGCAGGCTTAACAAAATAGTGTTTGTATTGTAATACATTCGTTTTAGTTTGGTGCCATGGCGATGGAATTCAGAACGGCCTTAACCTGACAAAGGTATGGCTTGTGCATAAGTCCTAAGGATTGCTGTAATTTGTTTTAATCTGTCGCTATACTTTTTAAAATTTGCCATAAAAACCGAATGCTTGAAAGCTATGGCGGTAGAGCTTTGTCCTGAGAAAGAGATGGCTTTGAACGGTAGCAACCCGATCGGCTACGGCTATAATCAATCAGTGTGATTCATGTTTCTTTCTAGTTTGGTGTGCTTTGTTTACTGGCTTAGTTCAATGTTTAGGTTCGTTACAGGCCCTGGGCCCCGATCGCTTTCAAATTATGGTGAAAACCCATGTTGATCGAATTTTGGGGGATTTAGCCCTAGGGGATAGCATTGCTACCGATGGTATCTGCCTCACCGTAGAGGAAATTTTACCCCAGGGTTTTACTGCGACCGCTTCTCCAGAAACTTTGCACAAGACCACCCTAGGAGCCTTCTACCACCGGACATCCCTAGTTAATTTAGAACCATCCTTGCGGGTGGGTAGTAAGCTAGGGGGGCATTTTGTGACGGGCCACATTGATGGTATGGGGGCCTTAGTTTCATCCCAGATTACCCAACGGGCATGGGAAATGGTGTTTGGCCCAACCCCAGACGGTGAAACCCAATGGCACGAATTTATTGCTCCCTACATTCTTAAGAAGGGAAGTGTAAGTGTTAATGGCATTAGTTTGACCGTGGCGGACTGCGATCGCGACGGCACATGGTTTAAGGTAGCCGTCATTCCCCAAACCTATCAGGACACCAATCTTTCCCAATTGAAGCCAGGCCAATGGGTCAATATTGAAGGGGATATTTTGGGTAAATACGTAGAAAAAATGCTCCGTCATCCCAGCAAAAGCCCAGCGGTAGATATGGATTTTTAGCTAACCATGGTTACCTTTAACCTTCTTTCTTCCCATTCCTAAGTTAGGTAAAGTTAAGGAATTTTGAACGTTAACGTTTGTCTATCCATCAAGAAAAACCGCAATCCAAGATCTTGCTAACTATTTTTTAAAAATTTCCTAGGGCGTGATTATTTTGTGGGCAGCGATCGCCGATGAAATCCAATAAATAGACCTGTTAGAAAATAACGAAGAAAATCACTGAAAGACCGATACAGACTGGTTTATAACATTGTGCCAGAAAGTCACTGCAATGCTTGTCAAACCAAAGTCGCACGGATTTTTGAGCTTAATTACCCAACAACTCTAATCACACGAATCACATGAATTAAATTAAATACTGAGTTTTAAGGAATTTACTGGCACTTCATCCCAAGATTCCACGGTTCTCAAGGACACTTGCCAACCTTGTTGTTGTTGTTCTTGGGATAACTTGTTCTGCCATTCTCGGTGACAGTCTTCTGCTGCACCTTGATTGGTAGTGGCGATACAGGCTTGGACAATGCCACAGGCATCGATCTGTTCATTGACCCAAATAGTCATAGATTTACTGGAGTTATATTGCAAAGTGAATAGTCTTATCAGTCGATCGCTATTATAGAACTTTAACCATCAAGCATCTTAAAGTTAATTAGCGTTAATCCGATCCAAGGCTCCACACAAACAGGTTTAGTTACGATGGGAAATTATGGGGAAATTAGGTTTATATTTATTTATTTTCTGATCTTACTTTTCTGAAGGGGAAAGTTAAATGTAAGATCAAAGTTAGAGATCAGGGTTTGTGGAAAAATATAACCTATGGATATCCAAGTTTCATCAACTTCTGGGATGCTTCCGTCCTTGCGGCTACAACAAGGGGAAATTACCTGCGGTGAAGCCATCAAGTTATTAGTTAATGCCCAAGGGGAAGTGGAACTGGGATTAATTGATCGCGATATTTATGCACGCTTTATTAACCATTTCAAAGCAGGGGAAGCTATTCCTCAAGTGATCCCATTGTTGTGGTGGGAGAATTGCTATTATCTTGGTAGTGCGGTGTTTTTAGGGGCAAAGGAACGACGGGATCTAGCCGATCTCGTTGGGGGCAAAATTCAAATTATTCCGATCGCGAAGGATAGTTATGAGCGATGGTCTAATCCGGAGCATAGCCCCAAAACAGAAAATAACCATAACACCACGGATAATCCATCTTTAGAATTATCGCGATCGGGGGAGCATATCAAAGATCTCCTCAATTTAATTACGAATGCCCTGAATAATCGAGCTAAGGAAATTCACCTTGAACCCCAGGTAGATAGCTTAAGGATTCGTTATCGCATTGATGGCCTACTACAACCCATCACGGTGTTACCTCCTTCCCACAGTCGCAAATTAATTGTTTGTTTAAAAGCGATCGCCGATTTAGAAATTAGCCAGATAGGTACTCCCCAAACAGGGCGCATTAATAATAAATATTTAGAACATTTTCCCCAGGATTTAGACATACAGGTAACGACCATGCCCTGTATTAGCGAAATCGGAGGAAATATCCTAGAACAAGCGGTGCTCCATCTAGAGGTTAATCATCTTTCCGTAAGTGCCCTAGGGGAGTTAGGCATGGGCACGACCCCCCAAAAAATTTATCAAAGTTGGCTAAGACAAAAGCAAGGTTTAATTTTGATCACCGGGCCCCGCCATAGCGGTAAAACCCATACCATGTATGCCAGTTTGCGCCATCTGGGATCCCCTTCTTTGAAAATTATGACGGTGGAAAAATGGTCAGTAAAATTCTGCCGGAGACGATCCAAACCCAGATCCATGGCATTGCTAATCTGAATCTTTACCAATTGTTGGAGGCTGTGATTGTCCAAAACCCTGACATTATCATGGTAGAGGATTTAAAGGAGCCTGGTTTAGCGGTGCGGGCGATCGAGGCTAGTTTAGAAGGCCATTTAGTCATAAGCAGTTTAGATACCCACGACACGATCAGTGCCATTCCCCGCCTCAAAAAATTGGGGGTAACTAGGGATTTAATGATGGATGGTCTCATTGGCATCATTAACCAACGATTAGTCAGAAAAATTTGCCCCTATTGTAGTGAACCCTACCGCCCGCAGAATAAGGAGTTAGCGTTATTGGGTTTAAGGCGAGGATCTTTACAAACCACCGGTTGGCGCAGGGGCAAGGGATGCATTAAATGTTTAGACTCCGGTTACCTTGGCCAGGAATTAATTGTGGAGGTGCTGAACGTGGATGATGGGGTCAGGGAAATGCTCTATCAAGATTGCTTATTAAAACTACATCAACATTTAGAAAATATTACCTACTTTTCTTTTCGGGTCGCCGCGATCGCGAAAATTAATAGCGGCGTAACTACCACCGAAGAGATTGCCCGGATCTTACCGTTCAATATGATTGGCGGAAAGAGTCGCCAGGAGTATCAAAATAAAATTGCCCAACAGGTCACACAAATTAGAGCCTCTTCACGCCCTAGTCCTCAAACTCCTTCATCGGATTTAGGGCCGTTATTGGATGATTTTAATTGGTGAGAGCTGATTTATACAGCCCCCCTGTCTCCAATTCTGGGGGAGAAATGCCTGAAAAATCATTAAAAGTTCACCAAATTTGGGGGACTTGCTTGAACAATTGTCCCCAAACATCATGGTTTCCAGGACAGAATCGAAATTTTTGCGTAAGTCCTGATGAATTAAGACTAGATCAATTTTGCCATGGGGATCGCGATCGCCGATCAAATGGGAAAGGGCTGACCTCGATCAACCCTCACCTCAAAAGATTCTAATCCAACGGTCAAGGGCTGACCTTAGCCAACCCTCAAACGCTTGTAATCTCTAGGACAAAGCCCATATTAAGTTAGGTAATGTTGACCTTAACCAAGCATTTCAATGTTACTGAAAGTATAGGTAATGGCAGGGCCA
>JAAUPO010000388.1 GCA_012033095.1 Synechococcaceae cyanobacterium RL_1_2
AAATACCCTTTGGTCGTTACGTTCTCTATCCCTTCACCATTCTAGCAACCTGGTTCCATGAAATGGGCCACGGTTTAACCGCCATGATCCTGGGGGGAAATTTTCACAAATTAGTCCTTTACCCCAACGGATCTGGGGTGGCCATGCACTCTGGCACCGTCGCCTTGGGTCGCCTTGGTTCAGCCTTAGTCGCCGCTGGTGGCCCCGTTGGCCCCGCGATCGCTGGTTCCCTCTTAATCCTAGCTAGCCGCGATCGCCGTCGAGGCCATTTAGCGTTGATGTTGCTAGGGTGTTTTATGGTGGTATCAGTAGTACTGTGGGTGAGATCATTGTTTGGTATTTTTGCCATTGGCGCGATGGGGTTTGCGGTTATCGCCTTCAGTTCCCAAGGCGCGATCGGCTTACAAAATTTTCTCGTCCAATTCCTAGGAGTTCAAGCCTGCATCAGTACCTTTGGTCAATTTGATTACTTAATGATGCATAGTGCCAATATTGGAGGGCAAATGATGACTTCCGATACGGGTCACATTGCTCAACAACTATTCTTACCCCATTGGTTTTGGGGAATATTGATTATGTTATTTTGTGGATTTTTAATGGTTCAAAGCCTAAATGCGGTGTACGGGCCAGGGAGCCGCGATCGTAGCCATAGTCCCTAGACTCCTAAAAATCCATAAAGATTTAGAGATTCACTATTGCCTATTACCGACATTAAAGTTACCAGTCCCTTCCCCATCGGCTCTTCCCCATAAGGTAAATTTAGCCCTCTTGCCCATAGTAAAAAATGCCCAAAGAGTTACCCCCAGCTCCCCCACCCCAGGGTTCATAGTTTTTTACTTATCAATGTTTTGTACCCATTTAGATATCCATTGAGAGAATTCGGGGATATGACCACTTTTAATTCGCAATATCCCATATTTGGTCCAGAAATTATCTGTCCCCATTGCCATCAGCCCATATCCGCCCTCACCCTCACCGATATTTACCTTTGCCATCGCCATGGCCCCTTTGAAGCTGACCCCGCCACTAAAATATTGACCCACACCAATTCCGGCCGCCAATGGAAACAATGGCAACGGCAATGGTACCGCCAGCATATTCACCACGACGGTTTAAGATTCGAAATCCATGAAGCCCTAGATCAACTCTACGCCGAAGGCTGGCGAGCTACCCAAATCACGATCGCTCCCCGTTACCGTGCCATGCTCGAACAATATTTAATCACAGAACAAGGTCTGCAACTCTATGGCATTCCTACCACCTTTGCTCTTCCCCATCCAAACCAGCAGGAATGGGAAGTTATTAACTTTAACCTAGAAAAAGAAGCCGGTTTGCCTAAAGATTACCCCTATTACCGCATCTTTGAATAATCCTTCTCCGCGATCGATTTTTCCAATAACTGCCCAATAACCATTTATTCAAGCTCACCCAATCCAATGTCCCACGAATCAATTAAAATTACACAAACTTGGAAAAACTAAGATAATATAAATTTTACAAAAGGACTTAAATTATTCATAAAATAAAGAGATTTAGAAGTTCATGGTTCCAAAACAAGTGCTAAATAAATTCTAAATTCAGTCCATCCCGATAGTTAAGGGGTCAAGGAATTAGGGACTTAACTAAAGAAAAAACCTATAACAGTTATTCTCCTTTCCTCCCATAACGTTCTATTAAAAATTCCAGTTTTTCCTAATCCTAAACGGTATAAGTATCATAATCCCGGATCTTCCTCAATCTTGGTAATGCGTCAATGAGCTACTGTCTGAATCCCGATTGTCCTCAACCTAAAAATCCGCCAAAGACGGTAGTATGCAAGGCTTGTGGGACTAAATTATTGCTCAAAGATCGCTATTTACCCGTCAAAACCCTAGGTCAAGGAGGTTTCGGTGCCACATTTTTGGTGGTAGATATTTCCCTCCCAGGTAATCCTTTATCCGTGGTTAAGCAACTCCGACCGGCGAGTAGTGTCCCCCATGTATTTGAAATGGCCAGGGAACTATTTGAACGGGAGGCCCAAACCCTAGGGCGCATCGGCAATCACCCCCAAGTTCCCCGCCTACTTGACTATTTTGAAAATTCTCAACAATTTTATTTAGTCCAAGAATTTGTTAAGGGTTCTAATCTCCAACAGGAAGTAAAAAAAAATGGGCCCTTTAGTGAAGCAGGGATCAAACAATTCCTGCAAGAAATCATGCCGTTGTTGGAGTATATCCATGAACAACAGGTGATCCACCGAGATATTAAACCAGCTAATCTAATCCGTCGCGAACAGGACAAAAAGCTAGTTTTAATTGATTTTGGTGCAGTAAAAAATCGGGTAAATTTAGAAGAAGCAGAAAATACCTCAGATCAAACGGCCCTCACTGCTTTTGCCGTGGGAACTCCTGGCTTTGCTCCCCCTGAACAGATGGCCATGCGCCCCGTGTACGCCAGTGACATCTATGCGGTGGGAGTCACCTGTATTTACCTTTTAACCGGTAAGTCCCCCAAGGATTTATCCTACAGTGCGGCTACGGGGGAGATGATGTGGAAAGAAAATATTGATGTCAGTGAACATCTAATTACGGTTTTAGAAAAAATGCTAGAGGTGTCCGTGCGGCACCGTTATCAGTCAGCCCAGGAGGTACTTGATGCCCTGGATATGGCTCCCTATCTAGATAGCCTCGCTGAAGGGCTAGCAACTCCGATTAAAAAAGATAAAAGTATCTCGCCCAGTGGTGGATTGGCTGGGGCCACTGATCGCCCCCTCACGGGAGGAGACAATAAAGGTGCATCTGCTTCTTCTCGATTAGCCATGGCCATTCGAGCCCGTCGCCAGCAGAGGGCAAAAGGAGGAGCTAAGGATACTATGGGTACGAGCTTTGGGCAAACTTCTTTTGGTACTTCCCCCACCGCAGCAAGTAAACTTGACACGAATCAACAAAAACGGAATAAAGTTAAAAGCTCTAAAGGTTCGGGTCGGATGACGGCTAAGGAGTTATTAGATGCGTTTAAGAGTGGCCGTAAAGGTTTTAATGAGATGAATTTGAGTAATTTAGTGCTAACTCAAGCAGAGCTGAGTGGTGCTATTTTTCACCAGGCAAAAATGGTCAAAATTAATCTGCAAGGGGCTAACCTCTCCCATGCTGATTTTGGCAAAGCTAATTTAAAGGATGCTAATTTAAAGGATGCTAATTTAGGTCGGGCTTATTTAAGTTATTGTAATTTGGAAAAAGCGGATTTAAGAGGCGCCGATTTGAGGTATGCCCATTTTAGCTATGCTAATTTAACGGGTACGAATCTGTGTGGGGCTAATTTAACTAATGCGAAAATTAGTGAAGATCAGCTCAATCAGGCTAAAACTAATTGGATGACCATTATGCCTAATGGTAAGCGGGGATTTTTGAGCTAACCTTTCTTTATTCCTAATTTCTGGGCTTGACCATCCCTAATGGACGATCGAACCCTGGCAACCATGGTGATTTTTAATTTTTATGGGTTGACATATCATCGATCCCGTAGGGATAGGGTTCTGTCGCAAATAGTGCTAAAGCTGTAAGGATATTTAGACCCAGGATAATTGATTATCAAGGGGTTTAATCTTCCTGATCCTTACTTGTATAGGATTACCCTGTCGCATTAGAACGGCCTTAAATTCTTTGACTGCGGCAGAACTTACGCACAAGCCCCCTAAATCCCCCCCAATTT
>JAAUPO010000389.1 GCA_012033095.1 Synechococcaceae cyanobacterium RL_1_2
TTGCCGAGTTTTACAATCAACACGTTGCAAATTCGTTATTTTAAAATTAATATTAAAAAATATATTGTATATTATATTTCTGTATATGTGTTCATGTATTTATTTACGTGTACGTGTATTATTCATTTAAAAAATGTGTATTATTGCGGGGATTAGTTCGATATCGGATACAAAAAAAAGATACTTCCAACTTTTTTACAATATCAATGACACATAAGAAACGCATCGGGATTCTCACAAGTGGGGGGGGACTGTGCTGGTTTAAACGCGACCATTAGGGCTGTTACTCGCCATGCCATTAATACCTATGGCTGGAAAGTAATTGGCATCTGTAAAGCTACCATGGGCCTAATGAGCCGTCCGGCTTTAATTAAAAATTTGGAAATTGATGAAATGGATCGGGTGTGGACGATGGGGGAACCATGCTCGGTACCACCAATAAGGGGGATCCGTTCGCTTTTCCGATGGCCGACGGGACATTAAAGGATCGCTCCGATGAGATTATTGAAGGCTATCATAATCTGAATCTGGATGCCCTCATTGGCATTGGGGGTGATGGTAGTTTAGCTATTCTGCGTAAAATTGCTCAGAAGGGTAACATTAATTTAGTCGGCATTCCGAAAACCATCGATAATGATGTGAACGTAACGGAAAATTCCATTGGTTTTAATACGGCGGTCAATATCGCCACTGAAGCGATCGAGCGGTTACACTTTACCGCTGCGAGCCATAATCGGGTGATGATTGTGGAAGTAATGGGAAGGGATGCCGGTCATATTGCGATGAATGCGGGCATTGCTGGGGGTTCCCACGTAATTTTGATCCCAGAAATTCCCTATGATATTGAAAAGGTTTGTAACTTTATTAAGTGTCGTCAAACTAATGGCTTAGATTACACCATTATTACCGTGTCAGAAGCCGCAACCAGTGAAGATCAAACCGAGCCCCTTACTACGGCCCAAAGTCTTGGCCAATGTCGTTACGGTGGGATTGGCCAACAATTAGCCAATGAGATTTGTAATTATACCAATGCGGAAACGAGGGTGACGGTGTTAGGGCACACCCAACGGGGGGGAGTTTCTTCGCCGGCCGATCGCATTTTGGCCTCTACTTTTGGTGTTGCGGCCGTGGACTTAATTGCCCAGGATAAATATGACCAGATGGTGGCATGGAAGGATCGCCAGGTGATTAGTGTCCCGATCGAGGAAGCTATTGCTACCTATCGCAGTGTAGATCTCAATGGCACGATCGTGAGAACCGCCCGTGGCTTGGGTATTTGTTTAGGGGATTAAGTGGGATTAATTTGATCGTGGGTTGTTCCTCGATCGCTTACTTGTCTGGGTTAGGGTTTAAGAATGGTTAGTTTGCCAATTGACCCCTTAGGACTAAACAATCAAAATATCATTTTCTTCTGATCCCCAGGCCTATCCGTTAAACCTGGGGATTTTGGTTTATGGGTAGTGCTAAAGCGGTAAGGATATTTAGACCTGGGATAATTGATTATCAATCGATTTAAGCTTCCTGATCCTTACCTGTATAGGACTACCAAATAATCGCGATCGATCATGCCCATTGAAATAAAACCCGACCAGTTGATCCATCATGGTTAACCGCGATCGCGACGAGCTTAATGGTTTGTGTCAATTTTTCAATGATTACTTATGGCCAGCGGAAAACCCCTTAAAATTTAGGGTGCATAGATATTCTGGGTGGGAGAGATTGGTGGGTTATGAGTGCAATTTACGACAATCAGAATTGTTCCCTAGTAAAGAAGCTCAAGGAATACCTCAAGCAGGGTTATCGTTCTGATTTTTGTGTTGGGTATTTTAATTTGAGGGGATGGGGTGAATTACAGGATGAAGTAGATCAATTTCATGGGGGGCTAGACAAAAATTGTCGTTTGTTGGTGGGAATGCAAAGACCTCCCAAGGATGAGTTAAGACGGATCAGGGATATTGCCAAGAAAAATTTATCCATGGATCAAGGGGAGGCGAAACGTTTACAAAAGTTGATGGCGAAGGAGTTCCGGGAGCAGCTCACCTATGGTCTTCCCAATGCGAAAGAGGAACAAACCCTCAAGCGGCTACAAACCCAGCTAGAACAGGGAAAACTAGAGGTTAAATTATTTTGTCGTTATTTACTCCATGCCAAGCTTTATTTAATTTACCGACACGATACGGCAACACCACGGGTGAGTTATGTGGGAAGCAGTAATCTTACTTTTTCTGGGTTGAGTGCCCAGGGGGAACTTAATGTGGAAGTACTCGATCGGGATGATACGGAAAAGTTAGAGAAATGGTTTCATGAGCGGTGGGACGATAGATTGAGTATTGATATTACTCAAGATCTGATCAACGTTATTGATGAAAGTTGGGCGGGTCGTCAGCTTAAGCCGTTTTATATTTATCTCAAATGGCGTATCACCTTTCCCAAGAAGCACGGGATGGTTTAAGCCGTTATCAAGCTCCGGAAAATTTTGGTTTATTAGAGTTTCAGAAGCAGGCGGTACGGGTAGCAATGCAGCATATTGATAAGCGTAATGGGGTGATTATCGGTGATGTGGTGGGCTTGGGGAAAACGCTAGTAGGGACGGCGATCGCCCATGAGTGTGAAGAAAAATATGGCACGAGTACGCTGATTATTTGCCCAAAAAATTTGGAATCAATGTGGCAAGGTTATGTCGATCAATATGGTTTGCGAGGTAAAATCGTACCCATTAGCCAGGTAGAAAAAGAATTGCCCAATGTTCCGGCAAGATTTCGCTTAGTTTTAATTGATGAGAGTCATAACCTGCGGAACCGTGAGGGTAAACGTTATCAAGCGATTAAAGAATATATGGAGCAGAGCGGGGCCCGGTGCATCATGCTCACGGCAACGCCCTATAACAAGGGGTATTTGGATTTATCGGCGCAGTTACGGTTATTTTTGCAGGAAGATGGGGATTTGGGGATTAAGCCCGAAGCTTATATCCGTGAACTGAAGGGGGAAATGGGGTTTCGGCGTAAACATCAATGTCCTGTGCGATCGCTCATGGCGTTTGAACAGAGTGATCAGCCAGAAGATTGGCAGCAGTTAATGAGCCGTTATATGGTGCGCCGTACCCGTAGTTTTATCAAAAATACTTACGCTAAGCAGGATGAGCGGGGTTCTTATGTGGAGTTTGCCAATGGCGATCGCTTTTATTTTCCGAAACGTCGCCCTGTACGGTGAAATTTAATACGACCGATGAAACGGATTCCTATGGCCGTTTGTACAGCGATCGCATTGTGGAGATCATTAACCGTCTGAATTTACCCCGTTACGGTTTGGGCAATTATGTGATCCAAGCTTCAAGTAATAAGAAGAAAAGGAAAACAAAAGCCCCCGGTCAGATGAGTTTAAAGACGGGTTTTGAACATTTGGATGTGACGGAGGAAGAGCGCAAAATTTTGGCAAATCTTTCCCATGCGGGGCAACGGTTAATGGGTTTTTGTCGCACTAATTTGTTTAAGCGTCTCGAAAGTAGTGGGGCGGCATTTATTCAGTCCATCGATCGCCATATCCTGCGTAATTATGTTTATCTTCATGCGATCGCCAACGATTTACCGATTCCGATTGGGGCACAGGATGCCGCACTATTGGATGGGACAACCGATGAAGATCAAGACTCATTATTAGGACAAGATTGGGAAGCGGAAGCTCACCCTAG
>JAAUPO010000390.1 GCA_012033095.1 Synechococcaceae cyanobacterium RL_1_2
TATTTTGATTTTGATTTTGATTTTGATTTTTTTAATTCATGCATGGCTAATGCATAATAAATCGGATTTAATTAGCTCCGTTTGGATATTGGATATAAGAACAATCATTGTTATCCCATTCCTGATCCTGTTCCTAGCTTGATAACGGCTATCACCCACCGCGACCACTCCTTAATTTATGGCTGCTAACACTTTACCTAGTTTTGATTTTTCGACCCTACAAGGGCCATCCCAACAGATTGTGACTAACGATCGCAGCCATATTGTTCACCATGTCGAAGGTGGCAGCATCGTCCATATAAGGGGAGATTTTTGGGAAAAATCCGCAGAGATGACCATTGCCCCTATTCCCAAGCCCCTGCCAATCTATGGTGGCCCCAGTAGCTGTCCCCAACTAGTGGGTCGTCAGGTGGAGTTAGAAATTATCTTAGGCACGATCGCCCAGCATCGACCAGTGGAATTATGGGGCCCGTTAGGTTGTGGAAAAACAAGTCTGCTTCGTCACCTAGCCTACCATCCAGCCATTAATGACCTTTTCCCAGCGGGGGTAATTTATCTACACCACCGGGCCTATCAATCCACCATGGATCTAGTTCAGGAAATTTATACGGCAATTTATGGGGATGGCCATTTTGTCAAAGCGATCCCGTCGGTGTTAGAGGAAAAACTCCAATCCTTCAGTCCATTGATTATGGTGGATAACTGCCATCTAGCCAGTGCAGAACTAGGGGAGTTAATTACGGATTATCCTAACTTTGGGTTTATTTTTGCAACACGAGAGCAACAATTGTGGGGTAAGGGGGAATCAATTCAGCTCAAAGGCCTAGCCAACGATGAGGCTATTACGTTAATTGCCTGGCAACATATTCAGGAACTCAATACCACCGAGCAACAAGGGGCCCTAAGTTTAGCTACCACCCTTCAAGGCCATCCTTTAAAAATTATTCAACAAATTGCCGCTGCCCAAGTCCAAAATCTTAGTTTAGCGACGATCGTGGAGCAACTGAAATCTAGCGGTAATTCCCCTTGGAGTTGGTTAAAGCAAGATCAATATGAAGTACTACAATTACTTGGGATGTTAGATGGCAACTCGATCGCGAAAACCCATATTCAAAAAATAACCCAGTTAGAAAATATAGAAGAAATTTTAGAATCCCTACAACGGCTATATCTCGTCGAAGAAATTCGAGATAACTATCATTGTTTGGGCCATTGGGACGTTAAACCCGCGGCCCGCATAGCCTGGCAAGAACGACTGATGGCATATTTTGCCGTTGAACTGGAGAATCACCCACCAACAAAGGCTTGGCAACCCAACGAAACGGAATTACTATTTCATTGTTGTCAGTGGGCCATGGAGCGTCAACGGTGGCCGTACATCATTACCTTTGGGCGATCGTTGGAATTATCCCTCATTTTGATGGGCCAATGGCAGGGATGGACTCAGGTGTTGGAATGGTTACTCACCGCGGCCCAAGAACTAAAAGATGAAACCCTTGGGGGCTATGTGTTACATCAATGGGGAACCCGGGCCTTTTGTTTGGGGGATCAACGGACGGCTAAGGAATATCTAGAAAAGGCTCGAGCTATTCGCCTCAAGTTAGGGGATTCCGCCCTAAGCATTACCCAACATAATTTGGATAATTTTAATCTCCCTCCCCTGAAGGAATCTGCTGGTTTGGTGGGTAACGGCCGATCGCTGCGGGAACCTTGGCCTTGGCGCAAAATTTTATTAACCACTGGAGCCGCTTGTTTAGTCGGTGGTCTGGGGTTTACCCTCTGGCAAAATCAAGACAAAATTCCATCATCCCTAGGCCTCAACAATGGTGAAACTGGCATGGATCTGGAGCCCTGTTCAGAAACGGTACTCCCGATCGCGGATTTAACCCTGGGGGCCCAGGGCTTACCCCCCAGTAATCCCCTCGCGGTAAGGCCAGGAGAACTCATATTAGGAACCCTAAGCTTAACTGGCTGTCAATTACCAGAGGCTGGTTATGAAATAGAAACTTTTTTAGAGGATTTAGAAGGTCGTCAACCCTTACAGACTTTTATTGTGAATGGGGGCCAGCAACAAGGGGGATTTTCCCTTAAAGTTCCTGATAATTATGGCTCCTCAGAAGCCATGGTCATTTTAGCCACCAAGGCCAGGAATTATTAGTTCAACCCATCCAACTGGGGGCCCCCCAAGGGAACTGCCAAGGGGAAGCGAATCCCCTCCGTTTACTCATTAGCAATGTAGCCCGTCAAGGGGGAATTAAAGGCACGGTGAGTCTTGTTTGTCCTAACCCCAATCGGGATACCATCGTTGAAATCTATAGCGACGATCGTAGCTTATTGCCGGCCCCCTTGAACTTAACCATTCCCGCTAACCAAGACAAGGCTTCTTTTACTATTCCCATTCCCCCTAACGCCTATCCCACCGGTTTTAGTCCCATGATTGTTGCGATCGTAGATGGCTTCCCCCCTGCCTCTGAGCGGATTAATATCCCTGGATTAAATCAAAATTCGGCCTCCTCTGGTCTTCCCCCCAGCCCTAATCCTAGGGTTAATCCTAGCTCTGGCCAAACTCAACCTAACTCCCCTAATGTCCCTACCATTCCCCAGGGCTTAACCCCGTTGCCCCTCCCGTTAAAAATCCTGTTACTGCCCCCCCATCGTAATTGATCCGGCTCCCACGACCAATCCATCCCCGGTACCCCAGAATTTACCCAATGAGCCTTTGCCGATCAATCAATGTCCCAATGCAAGCACAACCCTAGCTTTGGAGTTACCCACCCAAGGTAATTGGGGAGCCCAGAATTTAACTGGAAAAGTGACGATTAATTGTGCTGCCCCTCCAGAAGGGTTAACCGTACAGATTATCTCTAACTATAGTGGGATTTTTCTAACGCCTAAAACTATCAAAATTCAGCCAGGGAAGAAAAGTGCTGTGTTTAATTTCTCAATTCAGCCGGATGCCTCCTCCTATCCTAATGGGCTAACGATCGAGGTTAGTGCCACTTGGAACGCGATCGATCTAGTACAGCGATCGATTACGTTACCTCCGTTGTGATAATACATTCAGCTCATAAAATAGAGGTAAGAATTTACAACAAAATAATAACGTTGGCCGCAATTTTGGGCAAAATTAGTGACACCTAATTTCATTAATGCGTCCTTAGAGCAAATTTATCAAGCCCCCCGGCCCCCAATGTTAGGGGAGAAATTCTTGAAAAATCATTAACAGTCCCCCAAATTTCGGGGATGTAGGGGGCAAAATGCAAATTCAATTGACTTGATAAACAGCCCCTAATGGCTTCAAGAATTTCCTAATTTCCTTGTCCTACTGGGCGGATTTGGTATTAATAACTCAAAGAGAATGCTTAGTTTCAGGGATTTCTTCTCAGGACTTACGCAAAAATTTCGATTCTGTTTTGGGAACCATGATGTTTGGGGATGTTTGGGGACAATCGTTCAAGCAAGTCACCCTAATTTGGTGGATTTAGGGGTCTTGTGCATAAGTCCTATCTTCCTTAGAGGGGGACAAGTACGATTAAAGCTTTTTAGAATAAGACTTGTAGCGATCAGTTTTTGTAAAAAATCAAAACGTAAACCAGCATCAAAAATTAATTCACAAACGAAAAATCAACCTTTTCCCAGAATTTTGTAATTGAGGGTCAAATCATTCTGCCCATAAATGCATT
>JAAUPO010000391.1 GCA_012033095.1 Synechococcaceae cyanobacterium RL_1_2
ATAACCAGCAATTTGATTAATCCGAGTAATATCCACTTCATCAATTACAGTGCCTTGGGCTTTAGCTTCATTCAATAATTGATGGAAACGGTGATCGTAACGTAATTTATTCGTAATCCAAAGACGATTTAACTGACGATCGCTCTCCAGAATGGCAAGAACCGAGTGAATACCATAAACCAAATCTTCCTTGGCTTTTTCTTCCTGCTCATCCTGTTTAAAATCTTGGTAAGTGGGTCTTTCCCCTTTATCAAAATTATTGCGTCTTGGCTTAGAAAATTTACCTTCATTACCACGATCGCGATCGCCCCGAAAATTAGAAGAGTCGTTATTACGATAGCGTTTACCTTGATAACCTGAAGTCTCATCGTTAAATTTTTTACGACCAGGTTTATAGTCTGAAGAGAGTTTATTCTCCCGATAACGGCGAGGTTTATCCTCCGCCGCGAAATCCTTATCCCGCCGGCGATCGGGTTGATAGTCCGAAGAGGAATCTTGATCCCGATAACGGCGAGGCTTGAAGCCAGAGGAGTCACTATCCCGATGGCGATCGCGGGAAGATTTATAGTCTGATGAAGAATTATCGGATGTATATTTA
This sequence comes from Synechococcaceae cyanobacterium RL_1_2, assembly GCA_012033095.1. Classification (GTDB taxonomy): domain Bacteria; phylum Cyanobacteriota; class Cyanobacteriia; order Cyanobacteriales; family JAAUPO01; genus JAAUPO01. Next base: position 599 of record JAAUPO010000391.1, read on the forward strand.
CTCGACTTTTTCTTGAAAGGGCGGGAGCCGCTTTGGTCGGGCTTGGAGGAGCCAAAATCACGACGCTTTTTAGGGGCAGGAGTACTCATGGTGGTGGTGGTAAAAACTTAGATATTGATTATATCAAGCCGGCTTTCCATGTTTAGGATTTGTTTTTGATTCTTATTTACATCCCCTCAGTCCCACTTCTCCCCCCCCAAACAACTCCAAACCCAAAACCAAGTATTTGTGATCTAAATCTAAGGTTACAGTGACCCTGAAACACACCATTACCATAATCTTCCCCTTAATATAGAGGAGAAAAGAAATTTGTTGAAGCAACTTCCACTCCTTTGGTTAGGGGTAGTGGACTTTTTTGTGATTTGGATCACCCACCCCAAAGACTCCCATCAGTAAATTCCCTGAACTAGATCAGGGTTTCTGGTTACTAAAACCACCAACCCTATTGGATCAAAGTCATCCTAGGGTAACATTTGCCATCACTGCGATTAAGGGAGATTCAACGCAGAATGATAAGCATCAAGAAGGATTGCAACAGCTGGGATCTCTTCACGGATTTCTTTCGGAGAATCAATATTATGTCTATCTATGCCATCAACAATCAAATCACTTCTAGCAACAATAATTTCCCTCATTTCCCTCAATCTACCTATTACTGCTCCATCTCTGAAGTCAAGTTTCCCGGAGCTAAATTACCCTTCACCTCTTTTTGGTATCAAGAAAACGGCGAGTTAGTACAACGGTGGATTAGAACCAAATAGGAATTAATCTTGATCCGCTATTAGAGGCTGTTTATAAAGTCAATTGAATTTGCATTTGCTAAATCCCCAAATTTGTGAGACTTTTCAAACACGTTCTTAGAGCTCATTTATAAAGACAAAGTTAAGTTACTGATTAATAAAGGCTTGAGTTCCATTTTAGGAACAATGATAAAAATAAATCCCTAAGCCTAAAACCCTTTAACCATCTATATTCTAGAGTCTTAATATTTACTTTATAAATTGCCCCTTAAAGAGCGGATTATTTATTACCCTATCGCTTGCTATCTCCTATTTGAAAATTGCCTTACAAGGGGACAAAGTGGTTGCTTCTCTTACCAATTAGCCTTTTTTGGGTTTCGCGCCACAAAATAATTAAGGATCGTGAATTAAATAACTTAGAAATTTGTAAGGTATCCTTCAAGGGAGCGTAACCCATTGATATTTAAATTTTAGATGTTATTAAATTCTTATTCCTAAGTGCATTTATGGGCAGAATGATTTGACCATCAATTACAAAATTCTGGGAAAAGGTTGATTTTTCGTTTGTAAATTAATTTTGATGCTGGTTTACGTTTTAATTTTTTACAAAAATTGATCGCTACAAGTCTTATTCTACAAAGCTTTAATCGTACTTGTCTCCCTCTAAGGAAAATTGCTATGATGGTTGCCTCGCGATCGGTCGTATTAATCGCTTCAGCGAACAAGTGAAGCCATTAACCCAAACCTGCACCCTTCACCAGCAACGCCCAGCCTCACCCAAGCCACAAACTACTTAGCTGGGGCTGGGGACTAAAATTAGGGGTAGTCCTATACAGGTAAAGATCAGGAAGCTTAAATCGATGGATAATCAATTATCCTAGGTCTAAATATCCTTACCGCTTTAGCACTACCCGTGAGTCCTATTTAAGTTAAGAGCACCACAGGAGTTAGACCTTTTACGTTGGTTTGCGGATCTATGGGAGCAAAACGATCCGTTATGCGCCCCAGGGTTATGGCCTAAAAAAATCGAGCTGTGCCACCTTCCCCCAGCTCCTGGTAACTCCCCAGGAGTAATTCCAAATGTGTCCTTAACTTAGGCCCAACAGAAAATTCAAACCGACCTAGAAAGCCATCCATAGCCCATGGTCAGTAAAGCGAAATTATGGTTAATCATTTCCTTAACTCCATTCAGACGTTAATCTAGGCTATATTCAACCCTTAGCAAATCCTAGCCCACTGATAACTTCCTGAAACCATGGCAGAACAACTAGATTTACCCAAGATTGGTCAAATTATTCCTACCGCCCTTCATTCGGAAATGGAGCGATCCTATCTTGAGTATGCTATGAGCGTCATTGTGGGGAGGGCATTGCCGGATGTGCGGGACGGACTGAAGCCGGTGCACCGCCGGATTTTGTACGCCATGCATGAACTGGGCCTAACCCCCGATCGCCCCTACCGTAAATGTGCCCGGGTGGTGGGGGATGTGTTGGGTAAGTATCACCCCCATGGGGATCAAGCGGTCTATGAAGCTATGGTGAGGATGATCCAGCCGTTTTCTAGTCGTTACCCCTTGTTAGATGGCCACGGTAATTTTGGCTCAGTAGATAATGATCCTCCGGCGGCGATGCGTTACACCGAGAGTCGTTTAGCTCCGCTAGGGTTTTACGGTTTACTCCAGGAGATTGGGGAATCTACTGTGGAGTTTACAAATAATTTTGATAATTCCCAACAGGAACCGGTGGTGTTACCGGCCCAATTGCCGATTCTATTATTGAATGGTTGTGCTGGTATTGCGGTGGGGATGGCTACCAATATTCCCCCCCATAATTTAGGGGAAGTGGTGGATGGTTTAATTGCTTTGATTGATAATCCGAATCTGAGGGATGAAGCTCTATGGCAGTTAATCCCGGGCCCAGACTTTCCCACTGGGGGGAAAATTGTGTCCTTGGAAGGGTTACAGGATGCCTATCGCAGTGGCCGGGGCAGCATTACGATCCGGGGCATTGTCCATACGGAAAAATTGATGTGGGGGTCAAGCGGAAACGGACTAAACAGGTGTTAGTGGTCACGGAATTACCCTACCAAGTGAATAAGGCGGCGTGGATTGAGAAGGTGGCGGACTTGGTGAATGATGGCAAAATCAAGGGTATTTCTGATATTCGGGATGAAAGCGATCGCAGTGGGGTTAGGGTGGTGATCGAACTTAAACGGGAGGAAGATCCAGCGGCAATTCTCGCTAAGCTGTACCGCAAAACTGCCTTGCAGAGTAATTTTGGCATCATCATGTTAGCTCTGGTGAATAATAAACCGTGCCAATTATCCCTGAGGGAGGTGTT
>JAAUPO010000392.1 GCA_012033095.1 Synechococcaceae cyanobacterium RL_1_2
CTATTCAAAAATTTGTTAATGCTTATCGTGCTAAATATCTTGAACCGATCATCATTCGCGATCGCTTTCCTGATTTAGCAACTACAAAACTTCGGCCGAAAGTAGAAATTGTCATTGGCAAAGGCAATCATCGCCAAATACTCCAAAACCTCATCGCTAAAGCCCAGAAATTTCTGTTGATCTGTAGTTATCGCCTTGAGGATCGAGAAATCATGGAAATGATCGTCCAAAAATCCCAAAAAATACCAGTTTGGATTCTGACGGACTTTAGTCAAGAAGTGCAAAATCGAGTAGATCGCCAGATGGAAGGTCAAATAGAAATCAATCCAGACTTTGCCGGCTCTGATCTAAAGAAAAAAGATTGTTTAAGAATGCTAAGTAAAGCTCGTATTAGTTTCAGGAGTGGCAATTTTCATCTTAAAACCTATATTAGTGAACAGTCAGCTTATCTTGGTTCTTGTAATTTAACTGGGGGCAGTTTAGGGCGTAATGGTGAAGCAGGAACCATCTGGCAAAACACTTCAGAGCATCAATTTCTCATCGATTATTTTCGCTATCTATGGCAACATCAAACTTCAGCCCAAGCTATCCCTTCCCCTACCGGTTTTCGGAATGAAAGCCTTGAACGAACAAGGGGACTCCCTCCCCAAAGCGATCGTTTTCTCAATCATCACGCTTTCAAACACGACCTTTCCAGTAGCCTCAAGCAATTTATAGACCAAGAACTTCGTATCTATACCCGCAATTTTGAGCCACTACCACTTCAACTTAACCTACTTAATAATGCGCGTCACCGTATTTTTTATGGCAACTACAACGCTACCAATTTACGAGCCCAGAAAATCCCTAATCTTCATAGCAAAATCATCATTATTGGTGCTCAAGTTGCCTATATTGGTTCCCAAGACTTGGACTTTCGCTATCAGCCCCATCAGTCCTTAATCGAGCTAACTTACAAAACCACTAACCCGCAAGAAATCGAAAGCATCAAACAAAAAAGCCAAAGTTTACATTAACTAGCATTCACCACAATTCCGCACCATGACTACCTTTATTAACCTTGAGTCCTATATCGAATGCTGTCACTATGGCCACCTGTTTACTGAAGATCCTCAAAAATTAATTCCTCATTCCCAGAATTTACCCATAGCATACAAAGAATTTTGCGATCGCCATCGATCGACTCAATTTTTGCCAATTCCCGCGATCGCGATCGCTCAACCACAGCAACTCAAGCCCCGTAGCAATCCCTTGCACCAGCAAAGCAAAAGTATGGGCTTGGAACTTGCGGATGATTCTTCAGAATTGGTATGGATTATGAGGGAAGCAAACTCCATTGTGGCCGGCAATATCGGCGGACGTTATCTCTACGCCAATGTGTACCGCTACTGGAACTATGCTTCCCAATTACAGGAATTTGCTTCATCCCAAAAACCCCTAATTATCTATGACCTAGACTGCTTTACCCCCGCACAAATCACGCCCCTTACTTTTGAAAATAGACCAGATGCCCCCTATCCAATTCCTATTATTGATACCCGCTCATTAAAGGAATACGATGAACTTAAGCTAGCCCAATCCCATGAGAAAATTTATGATTCAATCTGTCAGCAGATTGCCGATTATATCGTTATAGACTTAGGGCTTGATTTACAAAATACAAAGGAAGTAGCCACTTATCTTCAGAAAATAAATTTTTTAAATAATTGCGATTTTAGGTCTAGCAATAGCGTTACTTTAATTTTAGAAATAAATAATCGTTACTATTTGGCCGATTTATCCCAAGAAATAGTTACTAAAGTAATTTGGGATAATTTGCCCGTGGCGGAACTCAAGCAAATTATCGCCAATAATCCTGATTTTAATTTTGTTTTACTTAGTAGTTTTACTAAGCTTCCCGCCGTCAAACAAAAATTAAAGCGAGAGTTTAGCAACAGTCTATTTATACCCAATATAGAAACTAATGATTTCTCTAGCATTTGGGAGAAAAAATTAGGGATTAAATTTCCCCTATTTGGCCAACATTTAGATGACATTAGTTTCTTTGTGAGAAGTGCAGGTCAAGATTTAGAAATTAGCTTGCCATCACAAATTTGTTATGAGGGACAACAGGAAGCGATCGTTTACGGAAAATATGCAAGAAAAGGAGGAGAGTTGGAACAGCACTTCCCCTTAAAAACACCAGATGTTACTTTGCCCTTCAAGATTAATAAGGAGCCATTTATTGATGCCCAAACGGATAAAGAGCAAGCCTATAAAATTGAAAATCAATATTTTGCGGACACCCCCGAGTTATCAATTAAAATTCGGTTCCGTATCAAACCAGGTCTTACCCCAAAGCTAGAAGTTTTGGATGAGAATGAACGTATTTTGCACTCTACATTAATTGACCATGAGCATATTGAAGTATCCACAACTTTAGGGTTTATTCCAATGAGTGAAATCCGTGAATTTCGCACACAAAAGTCTAAGAAAAATATACAAATTTTATCTGAATCTAATTTTTATCGTGATTTTGAATCCTTTTGTCAGTTTCTTTATACTCATTGGAAAACTAGTTTAGATCGTGACATTACTAATCGCATATCAGATTTTAGATCTACGTCAAAACCAATATTACTTCCTATACTTAATAACTGTTATCTTCCTCAAATCTACCAAAACTATTCATTACTAGAGCGAGTGTTAGAGAATCTTCTTAATTATCGTTTAACACCGCAAAAATCAACTAGTCCAGATAGAAAACAAGCAATGAATAAAGCCCATAAGAATCTACTTCTGATCTTGGGTGATAGTTATGCTCTTACCAGTCGAATAAATAATTTAGACTTCCTTTTCGATCAAAATTTATTAACTAGGTCAAGAGTTCTTAACTGGGATGAGCGATTGCGCACGGCAGCTAAAGTCTCATGCTCTATCCAACGTCAAGATCTATATTTAAAACTTTTTAATGAATACACTATGTATCGCAACAAAAAATTCTATAAAACTGACGTATATATGTGGGGATATGCTCGTTTGTTACTGTGGTATGTGGACATTAACAACACATCGTTACTAGAAATTTACAAGCAACATTTTGACATTATTGTAAGTCATTGTCTGAGTTTAAATGCGAATATTCCCAGTGAAAAATCCTATATTAGGGACGCTTTGATTGCATTAATTTATATGCTTACTTTTCGTGAAATTAGTCCTCAATTTGTTGAAAAAGATTCATCAGCTTATAATCAGGCTCAAAAATTGTGCGACTCATTACAAACAACACCAATTTTATCAAGAAAAGCAAATATCGAAGATCCCCTAAATCAATTGTTTGAGCAACTATTAGATGGTTCTGCTACTCAAGAGCAAGTCCGTAATATGATTGAAATTGATTGAGGTTATTGCAAGGAAATTAAAAATTAGCATTTTTACGCTGCTGATCCATTTTGAAGTACTAAAAGAGTGGACGTTGATGGATTGAAAGATGAATAACTTAGTGGTGCAGAAAAGTCCTGAAACCCACTAAACTCGTTGTTTCCAAAAATGGAAATTATCAGATTTTTAACGACAGTTAAGGCTTTTGGCTTATAGTACATTTGTTCATTTTCGATTCGAAAAAGTTTTCTGCACCACCAAGCTTAACCATCAGTAAATTTGCTATGGGGTGAGTATCGTTATGGTAGTAGTCA
>JAAUPO010000393.1 GCA_012033095.1 Synechococcaceae cyanobacterium RL_1_2
TTGGGGTCGCAGACATCAGATACCGTCAGAATTTATCCTTTTGGGTGGTTAGGTTAATTATTGGGTTAAGTATAGAATTTGGAATTTGGGATTTGGAATTTAAAATTTGAATTTTTGAATTAATCTAAGCCTAAACCTAAACCGATCGTACTAGTTATTTAAATTTCTAGCGTCGTAACTAGCTTCAGGATTAATTTACTCTGTTATATCGATAATCTGGATAATTCGATCAGGAAAAGGTCGCTTAACCAGTCTGCGGTGAACCCGTGGATAGGGAAAACTTTTACAGGACTTACGCAAAAATTTCGATTCTGTCCTGGGAATCATTGGGAACCATGATGTTTTGGGAAAATCCTTCAAGCAAGTCCCTAAAATTTGGGGGATTTAGGGGGCTTGTGGGTAAGTCCTAAGGGTTTTTGTGCTCAAATCCTAACCCCATAGGAGCAGGAAGGGGCATTTATTAAGTTATATTAAGAAAAGCGATCCCAAAAGTCTTGTTATTGTTGCAACTTGTTATTGCGGCTTGTCCTATGAGTAACGTTCCTGAATCTAAAACCCACGAAGAAATCCCAGTGGAAGAAAACGCTAGTTATACCAAATTAGCAATGCGCAACATGGTCAAGAAAAAGGGTAAATCCTTAACCCATTTCTTTTTAACCACTTTTGGTTTATTAGCTTTCTTGGTAGGTATTTCTTACTTAACCCGCTAACTCCCTACTGTTACGGTGGGTCGGTGCCACAAAGAACATTAATAAATTAACTATGGTTGAAATTACCGCCTATATTGAGGGGCCATCGTCCCAGGATTTGATGGATTTACCTTGGCAATCTTGGTTTGAAACCTGGGGTAAATGTCCTACCCTGATCTATCCCCAGGCTCAGAATGCCTATGAACTGACAATAAGATTAACCAATGATCAAGAAATTCAAAGCTTGAATAGTCAATACCGCGATCGCGATCAACCCACCGATGTCCTCGCCTTCGCCAACTTAGAAGACCATAATTTGCCCTCCATGGTCATCCCCGATGAACCCATTTATCTGGGGGATATTATTATTTCCGTTGACACTGCTCGTCAGCAAAGTCAAGAACGGGGCCATAATCTCAAGCTGGAAATAGCGTGGTTGAGCACCCACGGTTTTTGCATTTATTAGGATGGGATCATCCAGACGAGGAAAGTTTAAATTCAATGTTAATTCGTCAGGAATCCTTACTTAAGATGGTGGATCTTGAGACGGATAACGTTAGTTTCATTTAGCACCGACAGATTTTGAAAATTAGGCTATCTTAGAGCCAATTATGGCCATAGCCATTTTTACCGATTAAACAATCCCTTAAACAAACACTGTATTAGGACACGTTAATACCTAGAATTTTTAAACTGATTTCCCCTTAAGCTATTTCAACTTAATTTTTAATACCTCTTAACTGTTTTATGAGCGAACCCCTAAATCGCAAATCTGGTTCCGTCAGTGTGCCCTCCATCGAATTTACCCATAACTATCGCCCTGAACTGGAACGTCCCTTAGCCTGGCGTATTGCCCCCGATTTATTTTCGAGTTTTTTATATGCTTGGTCAGGGATTACCTATTCCTTCACTACCCAGCGCAATTTTAAAATTCACACTTTCATTGGCTCGACCGCGATTGTTTTAGGGGTTTTATTAAAAATAACCGCGATCGAAATGGGCATTGTGGCCCTGACCATATCCCTAGTATTAGTTTTAGAACTAGTCAATACAGCGTTAGAATCAGTAGTTGACTTGACTGTAAAACAGTCCTACCATGATTTAGCTAAAATTGCGAAGGATTGCGCTGCAGGAGCAGTTTTAATTTCAGCAATGACAGCCCTGTTCGTTGCGGGTTTAATTTTCTTACCCCCCATCGTCGCCATTATCATCTCACCTTAGGGAGTTTCTAGATCTTGATTTTAGTAATCGATAATTATGATAGTTTTACCTACAATTTAGTTCAATATTTAGGGGAGTTGGGAGCTACCTATCCCTTAGCCCAAGAACTACAGGTCTATCGCAATGATGCTATTAGTCTAGATCAGATTCGAGCACTGAACCCTGATGGGATCGTCATTTCCCCTGGCCCAGGTACTCCCAACGAATCAGGTATCTGTTTAGAGGTTATTCAAACATTAGGGTCTGAGTTTCCGATCCTCGGTGTTTGTTTGGGTCATCAAAGTATTGGTCAAGTGTTTGGGGGGAAAGTTATCCGAGCCAAAGAATTAATGCATGGCAAAACCTCAAAAGTGTTCCATAACAATGAAGGTTTATTTGCTGGTTTGCCCAATCCTTTTGTTGCTACCCGTTACCATAGTTTAATCGTCGATCGGGCTTCCCTCCCAGAAACCTTAGAAGTTACGGCCTGGTTAGATGATCACGATGCCACCATTATGGGTTTACGCCATAAAGAATTTGCCCGGATTCAGGGTGTACAGTTTCATCCTGAAAGTATTTTGACTGACTCTGGCAAAGAAATTTTAGCGAACTTTTTAGACACATTAGAGTCTGATTAAGGTCAATGGGATCTTAGGCTTTTCCTAATTTAGGTAAGGAAATAGGTTAAGGTTGATTAATATTTTTGAGCTGACATTAATTTTTGTGCTAATTCGTTCATGAAGAGAAGACAATTTTTACGCTGGGGTAGCTATGGAGCGATCGCAACGACCCTAGCTGGCCAACTCCCCGTCATGGGTCAAACCCCAAAGACTTCATCCTCCTTAAAAATTACGTGGTTAGGCCACACCAGTTTTATTTTTCATGATCGGGACTGGCAAATTTTAACTAATCCGTTTTATCCCAGTGGTTGTACCGAAAAATATTTTAGTCCGGCCCAATACATTCAAAATAATTTCCCAGAACCGATCGATTTGGTGCTCGTTAGTTCCCAGATGCTAGATGAAGGGGCGATCGGAGATTTAGACTTACCCTATGATCCCGCGATCCTTTCCACTCCTGGCTCCCATACTATTAAGCCCAAAACGGAATTAAGTCCTAAGGCCTTTGATGGGGTATTGATTGATCACGCTAATCGACCAGAGGATCAAGGACGACGTTTTTTACCTAACGTTGCCTGGTCATGGCAACAACAGGGCCTTAAAATTGTCCATTTAGGAGGAGCGGGAGCCCCCCATTTACCCCTAGATGAAAAAAATCCCTGTTAGGCCGCCCCAGATGTTTTTAAATATTGCCGGTGGAATTCGGGTTGAAGATCCCGCCATGGATTTAGCCGTCTGTGTTTCGTTAATCTCTTCGCTGGAAGAAATTTTTGTCTCCGATAAATTTTCATTTGCGGCTGAGATTGGATTGGGAGGAGAGTTGCGTGCTGTTAATCGCATTGAACAACGTATTTCAGAAGCTGAAAAATTGGGGTTTGCAAGAATCTATATTTCAAAAGTTCAATCAAAAATCATTGAATCTCAAAAAGATCAATATTGAAATTAAATCATTCGGAAAGCTCGCGGATGTTTTTCAGGACCTTTTCTAAAAAAGTAATTGTATGCAGCATTTTTTTATTGAAACCCTAGGCATATCCGATAACATCTTCAGTTTTTTGGTACTCCCACTTTTTATTTTTCTCGCTCGTATTGCTGATGTATCCATTAATACAATCCGGATTATTTATGTACTAGGAGGAAGGAGGCTTACCTCAACTCTTCTTG
>JAAUPO010000028.1 GCA_012033095.1 Synechococcaceae cyanobacterium RL_1_2
CAACTTATTCGTTGAGCATTACAAAAGTGAGACTTTCACTATTTTTTGTTGCTGAGAACTACTAGAGCATGGGCTTAGAGAATGTTTGAAAAGCCCCCTTTGCCCCCCATGCTGGGGGAAATCACCTGGATTTTAACCAATTAAGTCCCCCAATTGGGGGATTGAGGGGGGCGATTCAACAATATTTGATACTTTTCAAACACGTTCTTACACCATTGAGTAGTAGGGGTTTTTGTTTTAACAACAACTATCGGTGCTACAGGATGGGCCTCCGTCGGCTAGGTTATTAACCCGATAATCTTCGCCTTTGGTGATCCGAGGATCACGGTAGCGATCGCTGCCACAATCATCAAAGGGTTGGGCCTGTTCTAGGGCAATGGGTTGGAGGGGGTTAAGGGGAATCAATTGCTCACGGTAGGGGCTATCGGGTTGGGTGAGTAGTTGATAGGTTTTTTCACACACGGCCATTTTTTCACCGCGATCGTAGGTATGGCCATCATCATCGGTGACCTGTTTCCAGGGGCCGCGATACATCACCGCCTGATTTGTTTCCCAACAGGGGCCCTCTTTGCCTTTATAGGCCCGAACGGTCATGGATCTAAATTCAATGCCATCGATGGTTTGCCAGGGCTGGGTTTCCCGTTTGAGAATTTCAATGCCATAGAACCCGGCTTGCTCAAACCTTTGCAAAAATTCCGCTTCTAAAAATGCCCCGGCAATGCAACCACTCCATAGGTAGGGATCATTCAAAATTTTGGCAGTGGGTGGTTCATCACAGACAATATCGGAAATAACGGCTCGTCCCCCTTGTTTTAAGACGCGATAAATTTCTTGAAATAGGGTTTGTTTATCCTGGGGTTTAACTAAATTTAAAACACAATTAGAAATAACCACATCTACACTGCCATCAGGGATCAGGGGTTGCTCGGCCTTTAATTGTTCCCGTTGAACCTCTAGTTTGGTTAGATCATCTACGGTTTTAACGGGATGGGCCTGCAACCAGCGATCGAGGGCATCTAAATCCAGGGCTAAATCTTGAATTTTGGCCTTCACAAATTGGGTGTTATGGTAACCTATTTTCTCCGCGATCGGGGCTTGATACTTGCGGGCTAAATTAAGCATTTCATGATTAAAATCCACCCCAATGACCTGGCCCTTCGCCCCTACTTTTTGGGCAATGATATAACAATTTTTGCCAGCTCCAGAACCCAAATCCACCACCGTTTCCCCCGCTTCCACATAACGGGTAGGATCCCCACAACCATAATCTTTTGCAATGATTTCCTCCGGCAAAATTGCTAGATAATCCCCATCATAATCCGTCGGACAACATAGGGCCGGTTCCTGTTCCTTGGCTCCTTGCTGGTAGCGATCGAGGACAGCACTTTCAATATCATAATTAGGCTGATCTACTGAACTTAGATTCATGGCTGGTTTTGTGAAAAACATAAACTAGTCCATCATACCAAGAGCTAGAAGCCTTAAAAGTTAGAAGAATATTTAAAATAGGACTTACGCACAAGTCTCCCCAATTTGGGGGATTTAGGGGGCTTACGCACAAGTCCTACATTTATGTATTTATGACTATCTAAGTCATAACATGAAGATCCTTACTAAGGAATAAGAATTTAATAACATCTAAAACTTAAATATCGATGGGTTACGCTCCCTTGAGGGATACCCTACAAATTTCTAAGTTATTTAATTCACGATCCTAAACTTGTCTTTCAATGTACTCAATTGCCACAAGCTATTTAGGATTGTTTGTTATAGCTATAGGTGGGATGGGTTAGGGTTAATGGCTTTTTTCTTTGGGTATTGTTGTGAATTGTGGCTTAATCGCGAAGGGAAGATTTCTGATTAAGGATTAAGCTTCTATTCTGCGATCGGGAGTGCCTTGCCCTGATAGACCAACACTTGATAGAGCATGGCAATTAATTCCCCCCGACCAATATCTCTTTTTGGTTCCAAATAGTTAGGGTTTAGAAAATTAACCAACAACCCCGCCGTATCCATAGCACTTACGGCATCAAAAGCATACATGGGGACTTCCTCCCAATCTTGATAATGTTCTAAGCGGTTATCAGGATTAGGTTTCTAGCCCCAAACCACTAGCGAGGGAGGCAATTATATTGATGCGTTTTAATTGTTGATGGGGGTGGATTGTTTGATCGGGGAAGGTGGCTAAAAATCCCCATTGATAAGCTTTTTCTAAGGCCGATAACCCCCAAAACTCATCGGGCACATCTCGAAAATGACTGATAGGACGTACGGGAGGGGCATTTAAAATTTTAGTAACGAGGGTGGCATACTCCGTACGATCGACTCCTAGCTCTGGTTTAAAAGTGCCATCGGGAAAACCTTTGACTAATTTCATGTTGTTCAGGGCCATGGCTGGAGCTTGAGCCCAATGGCTTTGGAGATCTTTAAAACCAGTTTCTTTGATGCCATGAAACACCATCAATTTTGATTTAATGGGTTCCACCTGATTTGTTAGTAGTAAGACTTGATATAAAATCGCGGCCATTTCTCCCCTGGTTATATATTGCAATGGGTGGAGATAGTTGGAGCCGTCCGGTTGAAAAATCAAGTTAGCCTCGATCGCAGCGAGCATGGGCACAATGGCATAGGTAGGAATTAAATAACTATCGGCATAGTAATGGAGTAAATTTTTATTAGATCCCCTTAAACCCAATCCCTGGACGAGGGACGTTAGTACTTCAATTCTGGTAAGACAATGATCTGGACGGAAGGTTTTATCGGGAAAACGGCTCACAAAGCCCATTCCTGCTGCTTTTTGATGGCGGGCAGATTAGGGTAAGTGAAATCTAGATCAATAAATCGCGTTTTTGGGCAATCTGTTTAGGTAAATTAAATGCCTTAGCCACCATTAGGGCATAGGCTTCCCTGGTAAGTAAATGATGGGGTTTAAATTGTCCTGGTTCCTCCAGGGTCATTAAGTTCGCCTTAATTAAAGGCGCAATAAAATCACTGGCCCAATGGTCAGTAATGTCAGTAGGCAGAACCCCTGGGGTTTGACCAGGGACGGATGGGGTCACGGCCAGAGGGGTGCCTTGGTCTGTAGTGTCATCGCTGGTGCAGGGTTGGGCTTCCTCAATCAAGGTTTCTAACCTAGAGGGTAATAACTCAAGACCTTGCCCTTGTTCCATTAGGGGTGGGTTATTTTCCTTGAGGTGATGGCCCTGGCCCGTTGTGAAGGCTTCTGCTTCTGACTCATCTTCCGCTACAAATTCTAAAAATTCCATAGCTTCACGATCGAGTAAATTGCCTCCATCCTCTTCCTCCCCATCCTCTAGGGGTGATGCCAGTAAATCGAACTCCCCTTCTTCTAGATCATCATTTAGATCATCGTTATCTTGTTCGATCGCCTCGTCTATGTCATCGTCATCAAAGAAATCCTCATTGAATAAATCTAGATCGATGTTGTAATCGTCATCGTTGCCGTCCGTGGGGGAATCCGCGATCGCGTCTGATTCGATGATCGTGGCATAATCATCCTGGGGTAAGGCTTCGATGATCGTTGCATCATCATCGGAGCCTGGGGAAAAGCTTCGATAACGGTGGCATCATTGCCATAATCCAGGGACTTTTCTGTTGGCGTTGGGGTTGGCTCCAATGGTTCAATCACCGTTTGCTCGAAGGAAAAACTTTGTTCCCCCAACCGAGTTAAAGGATTGGCCCCTATGCCCCCATCCCCTGTATCGGCAACAATCTCCTCTTCATTGTGATGGAGCAGATTATCAATTCTGCCATGATGCCCTGATCAAAGTCCATAAAATCTTCGTCATCATCCATCATGGAGCCTAATTCTTCGATCAAGCTTAGTTCCTCGATCCCTAGGGAGTCAGTTTCTTCCCCATCACTCAAGGCCGATCCTTCAACATCAAATTCCTCCGATTCAAGGTCATCCTCACGATCAGATAGTCCTAGCTCCTCAATTATTTCGTCCCCTAGTTCAATGGCAGCGGGATCTTCTGCCTCTTCCCATACCTTAGCCAAATTGTCCTGGGTGAATGTCATTAAATCAAAATCCGCTTCGTATTCTTCGTCTTCTTCTAGGTTGCCAAAGGCTTCATCGGTCATTTCAACTTCAAACAGATCTGGGCCATCAATGGGGATAATCTCTACTGGGCCGGCGATTTTGTCTGGGTTGATACCGTTGCCGACAAAAATAATTTCTTCTGAGGTTTTATTGTGGAGATCGTATTGATGATTGTTTTCAAAGATATTTTGGCCAGGTTCTTCTTCATAGCCTAAATCCGGTTGGGCAGCCCCAGTAATCACTAAGCCGGTATCTGTACTATTTTTAATTAAATTCTGCCTTAATCTGGGGGCACAATCCCTAGATAGAATTAAGCCAATTTCATTATTGATAATGTGGTTACTGGTAATTTGGGGTGAGGCCTGGCCTGTAATAGCGATCGCCCGGCGATTACCCTGAAAGAAATTATTGATCACAATACCCTGGGCTCGGGTTACAAAAAAAATGCCGCTAGAGGATTGTTCTTCAAATACATTATCTTCGATCAAAGGGTTGCTATCGCCGGCGACAAAAATTCCCTCTCGGCTATTTTGATAGAAAAAGTTTTCCTTAATTTCTGGGTAAGAATTTTCTAACCATAGCCCCGTACCCTGCTCCCCATTATTTTGAATGGTAACGCCACGAATTTTACTATTGCCCCGAGCGATCACGGTAATTTGTTGATCCTTAAACATGGGACTAAAGTGATGGCCTGCGCCCACAATCCACACCCCCCGACCGTCGGGTTCCTGGGTTGCCCCGTAATTCCACCCCAGTGGGCACAATTAAAGGAAACGTTTCCCCCGTCTCTGCGTTGTACTCCCCATCGTTAAGTTGGATCAAACTACCAAGCTTGGCTTGCCTTAACGCTTCTGTGATCGTGGCAAAGGGATTTTCACGATCGCCAGCGGCCTGGGATTTACCTGTTTTAGAATCAACGTAAAAAGTTATCATAACGTAAGAATATCCTTAGTTAAGAGTCAGTGTAACCCATGATTGCAGTGGAGAATTTATCGAAAGTTTACGGCAATACTTGCGCGATTGAGGATGTTACGTTTGAGGTGCAACCGGGGGAAATTTTGGGGTTTTTGGGCCCCAATGGGGCCGGGAAAACTACTACCATGAGAATTTTAGCTGGTTATTTAACCGCCACCAGCGGCACTGCCACGATCGCGGGGTATGAGGTGCATAATCAATCCTTGGAAGTTCGTAAAAATATTGGTTATCTCCCAGAAATTCCCCCCCTGTATCCGGATATGACGGTGCAACAATTTTTAAGTTTTGTCGCGCAAATTAAGGGGGTTCCACCAAAAACTCGCCGCGATCGCATTGCCGTTGTCCTGGAAAGTTGTCAAATTCAAGATAAGGCCGATGTGTTGATTCGTAAATTATCGAAGGGTTATAAACAACGGGTAGGCATTGCCCAAGCGATCGTCCATGATCCGCCGGTCATCATTTTGGATGAACCCACGGTGGGCCTTGATCCGCGCCAAATTAGTGAGGTGCGCCATTTAATTAAAAGTTTGGCCCAAAACCACACCATTATTCTTTCTAGCCATATTTTGCCGGAGGTCAGTCTAGTCTGCGATCGTGTGACCATCATTAACCAAGGTCAAGTGGTGGTAACGGATACCCCTGCTAACCTGGCTACCCGTCTTATGGGCCATAGGGGCTATGGGGTGGAGTTATCGGGGGATTTAGCCCACCTAACCGCACAACTGCGCCAACTTCCTGGGGTAGTCAATATTGACCTTAAGCACCAAACTGAGACGGGCGATCGGGCGGAGTTAATGATTAGTACCGATGGTAGTCACGAATGGGGGCAGATATTTGTCAAACCATTGTCAAGGAAGGGGGCCAGGTTTGGGAATTGAAGCGCAGCAAAGTTAGTTTAGAGGAGGTGTTCCTGAACCTGACCACCTCGGAACCGGAATTAGATCTCTCCCCCCCTCCTTCCTCGGAAGAGACTGAGAACCAAGATTAACCGGCATTTTCAGGGGATAATTAAAGATAATTAAATAGGCGATCGCTTCTTCGGTTGCCATTGATTCGCGATCTCCTTTGAGGGATTCTAATGGGTTAGCAGGTGGAACGTTAAGAGCTTGCAAAGTCTCGGCCCAGTTGAGCATGGGTAGTTTTCTCAGGGCGATTGGCTGGATCTCTTTGGGCAATGGGCGGGAGCGTTGCCGCTCAAAGATTTTCTGTGCTTTTTTGTCTTTACAGTTAGGAATTACCACAAGCCCTCTAACTTTGGGGTATTTAGGGGGCTTGTGCATAAGTGCTAATTTCCTTATCCTACTGGGCGGATTTGGGATAAAGTTGATTGTACTGAAGACTTAGGGGAGTTGTACAATAAAGCTGTACGACTTTTCTGGAGCTGCCATGTTGATTCACGAAACAACTTATTCCCAAGCCCGTGCCAATCTGGCCCAGATCCTCGATCAAGTCCATGATCAATCCCAAATTGTGGTGATCAAACGTCGGAATCAGAAAAATATTGCGCTCATTGCAGAGGATGAATTGTCTAGTCTGCTGGAATCTGTTTATTTGTTGCGATCGCGGCGAATGCTGAGCGGTTATTTCAAGCCATGGCATGGGCAGAGGCAAGCCAACCCGAGTCTCAAACCCTAGATGAACTCAAAGGGGAATTGGGCATTGAGTCCTAGGAAAAAACAGCCTAAAAATGAGCGACACAAGCCGGAACAACCATCATTTCAACCTGTTTTCAGTCCAGAATTTAAAGATGATTTAGCGTGGTGGTATCGCCAAGATAGGAAAAAAGGGGACAAGATTTTAGATCTGGTGGCGGATGTTCTAGACGGTGATCCTTTTGTCGGCTTAGGGAAGCCAGAACCGCTTAAATATATTGCGCCGGATACTTGGTCGCGGCGCATTGATTTGGAGCATCGTCTTGTTTACCAAATTAAAGATAATCGGATTTATTTTCTGCAAGCTCGTTATCATTATTAGGCTTAAATGATCCCACAGGATAGGGGCGATCGCGGTGATTTTGGCTCTCAGGGTTGGGGCGATATCCTCTAAGGTTAGTGGGTGAAATTTTAACAAGTCTAGGTTTGAAGTAAAGCTAGATTAGAGCAATTTGAGGAAGTCATCTAAGTTTATTTCACAGTTTCTGAGAATTTGAGCAAATAGACCTTTTCCAATTGTTTCTTTACCATGAACCGGAACAACGGTTCTGCATCCATCTGCATGGATTAAGAAGTAGTGACTGCCCTTGACTCTGCCAACATCAAACCCAACTTTACTAAGCGTTTTAATCATTTTTTGCCAGTAATCGCGGGAATATTGCTCATCGTTTAATGGCAATTCTTTGAACACCGACAAATTCTAATGTTTGTTCCTCTTGTTCTTCTTCTAGGCAAAGTTCGATGGCTTCTTCGATTCTTTCCATGAGTTGATCAAGGGTTTTCGCTTGGGTGTAGCAACCTCTTAGGGATGGGACAGAAGCAACAAGGTAACCATCTTCGTCTTTTTCGATAATGACATTAAAGTATTGAGTCATATTCACTCGCATTTATCGTTTGGTTTGATTAGGGTAGGATGTCAAAAAATTGCCTTCTCCTTTTTTCTTCTCCCATCATACTGGAGCTAAGGGAGGGGCGATCGCGGTGATTTCACTTCTCAGGGTTGGGATGAGCTTCGTATCAATTCATTTTATCCCTATCCCCAAGGGCGATCGCTGCTAAAACTGAGGTAATGATTTTGGATGCTGGATATGGTGGAGAGGCGGTAAACTTGTACAATTAAGTGTACAGGTATCTTTGAGGGAAAAGTGATGAAAATTATTTCGTTTACGGAAGCACGAAAAACCTTAAAAGCGGTCTTGGATCGGGTGGTGAATGATGCCGACTGTACGGTGATTACCCGGCGGGATGCAGAGGATACGGTGGTGATGTCTTTGGATTATTACAATAGTTTGATGGAAACGGTGTATCTGTTGAAATCTCCAGCTAATGCGGCCCATCTGGCTAAATCGATTGAACAATTTCGCCAAGGTCAAGGCACTGTACATGAGCTTTTAGATGAGTAGGTTACTTGCCTGGACGGACGCGGCTTGGGAGGATTATTTGTATTGGCAAGGTCAGGATAAAAAGACCCTTAAGCGCATTAATCGATTAATTCAAGATACAAAAAATTCTCCGTTTACGGGCATTGGTAAACCGGAACCTTTAAAGGAAAATTTATCAGGTTTTTGGTCGCGCCGCATCGATGACACCAATCGTTTGGTTTATGCGATCGATGAACAGTATCTAACTATTATTGCCTGTCGCTATCATTATTAGTTTTTGGGCAATACAGTCGGCGATCGCGGTGATTTCACTTCTCAGGGTTGGGGCGATCGCGAATTTGGCATTTGCAGGAATTTTTAGTTCCCATCATGGAGCAATTTGATAAAGTTTTAGGTCTTGAATAAAGCGAAAATCTCTAATGTTTAGGGTGTAAAGTTCAAAGTTTTGGGTTATGGCAGTAGCGGCGATGATGGCATCAGGAATTGTGAGTTTATGACTGAGAGAATAATCGAGCATAAGCCCAACAAATTGTGATGAAATGGCTTGATCAAGGGGAATATTTGAAATTAAATCGAGATGCTTTTTGATCTGGTTAAGTTCGTTTTTGTTGATTGCGCCATAGTAAAGCTCTGCTCTCGTAATGGTGCTGATCGCAATACTTGTACTACCTATTGTTTGCAGTTGTTGAATAATATCGCTATTGTTTTTGTAAAATTCAACCAAAATATTGGTGTCACACAAGATCATAGATTTTCTTTACCCCATGCCTTGTTTTTAATCGCTTCAAGATCAATATTTTTATCTTGCCAAATGCCAGCTAATGCAAAAAATCTTGTTGCTCTGGGGCATCATTTGATTATTTTTGGTTATGCTTTGAAATTCAATAAATTCGATATATTCAATGATTTTTTCAAGCTGTGCCGGCGAAAAATTTTGGATTTTTTTGATAGCTATTTCTAGGGTTGACATTCTGAGCCTTGGAATGGGGTATTCAATTTCTATGGTAACAGGCTAATTTCTGACTGGCGATCGCGGTGATTTCACTTCTCACAGTTGGGATGAGCTTCGTATTAGTTCATTTTATCCCTATCCCCAAGGGCGATCGCCAAATTAATTTTCTATGTCAGAATAATAAACAACATCCTTAATCTAGGGAGAGAACAGATGGTTGGGACTGTTGCGCGAAGTATGACCATTGAAGAATTTTTAGCCTATCAACCGGACGATGACACCTGCTATGAATTGGAAAATGGAGAATTACGAGAGATGCCGCCCGAATGTGATTTAAATCAAAGGATTGCGTCCTTTTTGTTTGCTTATTTTCTCCAATTAGGCATCCCTTTTTACTGCTTGCGGATCGGCTTGGAAGTTGCAGTAACAGGCTCTAAAGCATCTGTACGGGTTCCAGATTTAACGGTGTTATCAGATGAATCGGCCCTTGCGTTGGAGGGGGCAAGTCGCTCGACGATTACCCTTGATATGCCGCCACCGGAATTGGTGATTGAAGTGGTTTCACCGGGAAAAGAAAATATTGATCGGGATTATCGTTATAAGCGATCGCAGTACCAAGCGCGGGAAATTAGGGAATATTGGATTGTCGATCCTTTAACGGAAAAAATCACCATTTTTACCATGAATGAAGGTCTGTATGATGAGGCTGTTTATGGCAAAGCTGATGAATTTTCGACTCCTCTGATGCAACGTTTTCAGGCTGATGCAACATTGAGCGTCAATACTGTTTTACAAATTATTGAAGGGTAGGGAAAAAGGCGATCGCCTTAATGTGATGGTAGATATGCTATCGTTTTAATATGAGTGTTCGTCTTGTTGTTGATACAAATGTTTTTGTTAGTGCTTTGATTGGTGTTTCTGGGGATAGCAGAGAGGTAATACGTCGTTGTCTTCAAGGTCGATATCAGCCTTTGATGGGGAATGCTCTCTTTTCGGAATATGAATCTCTGTTAAATCGTGGTGAAATTATACAGAAATCTCCTCTAACGATATCTGAAATTGAGTCATTGTTTGCTGCATTGATTAGAGTCTGTCAATGGGTCTCTGTCTATTATCTTTGGCGACCAAATCTCAAAGATGAAGGAGATAATCATTTGATTGAGTTGGCGATTTCTGGAAATGCCCAGATGATTGTGACAAACAATACTAAAGATTTTCAGAACGCAGAGTTATTATTTCCAAGTTTATCGATTCTCAAACCAGTAGAGTTAATTCAGAGGTAATTTAGATGGCAATGCTCACAATTCGTTTACCAGATGATAAGCACCTCAGACTAAAGGAATTAGCCAAAAGTCGGGGCATCAGTCTAAATAAACTCATGGAAGAGTTGTCTAATGTTGCGTTAGCGGAATTTGATGCCCATACTCGTTTTAATGCATTAGCTGCAAAGGGAGATCCTCAGCAAGGACTATTACTTTTAGAGAAGTTAGATCAGCATTTCTCCAAGGAAAATTAAACGGGCGATCGCGGTGATTTCACTTCTCAGGGTTGGGATAAGCTTTGTATCAGTTCATTTTATCCCTATCCCCAAGGGCGATCGCCAAACCAATTTTCTATGGCAAAATAATAAACAACATCCTTAATCTAGGGAGAAAAAATATGGTTGCGACGATTTCGCGGAGCATGACCATTGAAGAATTTCTAGCCTATCAATCGGACGATGACACATGCTATGAATTGGAAAATGGAGAATTACTGAAAATGCCGCCAGAGAGTGAATTAAATCGACGTATTGCCGTATTTTTATTGATTTATTTTGCACAACTTGGCGTGCCTGCTTATTGTCTGAGTCAAAAAACAGAAATTGCTGTTACTGGTTCTAAGGTTGCTGTAAGGATTCCTGATTTAATGATTCTTTCGGAAGAGTCTGCCCTTGCTTTGGAGGGGGCAAGTCGATCAACGATCACGATTGATATGCCGCCGCCGGAGTTGGTGATTGAAGTGGTTTCAGCGGGGAAAGAAAATATTGATCGGGATTATCGTTATAAGCGATCGCAGTACCAAGCGCGGGAAATTAGTGAATATTGGATTGTTTGATCCTCTGGCGGAAAAAAATCACCATTTTTACCATGAATGAAGGTCTGTATGATGAGGCTGTTTATGGCA
>JAAUPO010000394.1 GCA_012033095.1 Synechococcaceae cyanobacterium RL_1_2
TCTGTCCTGGAAACCACGATGTTTGGAGAACAATCGCTCAAGCAAGTCCCCCAAATTTGTTGGAATTAGAGGGCTTGTCGCGTAAGTCCGAAGTTAATCATTTTTGAACTTTGGACAAGTCCCCTAAAATCCCTGTATGGGTAGGGAATTAGGCTGCAAGGTGTTCTGTAACCATGGTGGTTCCCATGGGCCAAATTGAATTTTTGCGTAGGCCCTGAATTGTGCCAACTTTTGCCCAGATCCAAGCTAAACCCCATAGATCCCCGACTTTAACAGATTATTACAAACCATTAAGTTTCCAAGGATAACCTTTAAAATCATTAACTGTTTCCTGTGGAAACTTTAGGATTTAGCTTTTTCAATTAATCATTTTCGATCAATCATAATTAATCACAATTTTTATAAAACTTACATAAATACCGATGAATATTGTTGTTGTGGGCTTAAGCCATAAAACTGCGCCTGTAGAAGTTCGCGAGAAATTAAGTATTCAAGAAGCTAAGTTAAATGAAGCCATTACCCACCTCAAGGGCTATCCCCACATTGAAGAAGTGGCGATATTAAGTACCTGTAACCGTTTGGAAATTTATGCGGTGGTTCAGGAAACGGACAATGGGGTACGGGAAATTATTCAATTTTTATCGGAAATTGGCCATATTCCCCTGCAGGGCCTACGACAACATTTATTTATTTACCTCCATGAAGATGCCCTACGCCATGTGATGCGGGTGTCTGCTGGTTTAGAGAGTCTGGTACTAGGGGAAGGTCAGATCCTAGCTCAAATTAAAACCACCCATAAATTAGCCCAAAAACATCAGGGCTTAGGTCGTTTACTCGATCGCTTATTTAAACAAGCAATCTCAGTGGGTAAGCGGGTTAGAAGTGAGACGGATATTGGGACTGGGGCGGTATCGATTAGTTCAGCGGCGGTGGAGTTAGTGCAAATGAAGCTGGAGGATTTATCTGGTTATGATTTTACAATCATCGGGGCGGGAAAAATGTCTCGCTTACTGGTGCAGCATCTAATTGCTAAAGGGGCACAAAAAATCACCATTCTTAACCGCTCTTTGGGGTCTGCGGAGGAATTAGCGAAAAAATTTGCTAGTGATTTAACGATGCAAGTGCGGCTTTTAGATGAAATGTTTGACGCGATCGCGGCGACAGATATTGTTTTCACCAGTACCGCCGCCACCGAACCGATTTTAACCAAAAGTAATCTATCCGCGATCGTGAAGGACAAAAAATCCCTGATGGTGGTTGATATTTCCGTACCCCTTAACGTCAGCGGAGATGTGAAAGAATTAGATAATGTTCAGTCCTATAACGTCGATGACCTCAAAGCAGTAGTAGCCCAAAACCAGGCTAGCCGGCGCAAAATGGCCCTCCAAGCGGAAGGCATTATTGAAGAAGAAGTTAGTGCCTATCAATTCTGGTGGCGATCCTTGGATACCGTTCCCACCATCAGCTCCCTGCGGACAAAAATTGAAGATATTCGAGAACAGGAATTAGAAAAAGCCCTTTCTCGCCTTGGTTCTGAGTTTGGAGAAAAGCATCAAGATGTCATTGAAGCCCTGACCAGGGGGATTGTGAATAAAATTCTCCATGATCCCATGGTACAACTCGGGCCCAGCAAGATATTGAAGCTCGTCAACGTTGTCTTGATTCCCTACAAATGTTATTTAATTTGGACATTGAAACCCAAAATGCTTAATTCTTTAGGGTTAAACCTAAGTTTAAGTACTATATTGACGTGGATTAGCGATCGTTCAATAGCTCAATAGAGCATTCATTTTGCCAAACCTATCAATTTAGGAATTTACGAAAAATTTTGCCCTAATAAATTAAAAGTTTAAATAGCTCTTTAATTTCTTTAACTTCTCAGGACTTACGCACAAATTTCAATTCTGTCCTGGGAACCATCATATTTGGGGATGTTTGGGGACAATCGTTCAAGTAAGTCCCCAAATTTGGGGGATTTAGGGGGCTTGGGCGTAAGTCCTATTGGTATAATCTGTTGCGATTCAGATTGGCTACAGCGATAAAAGCGTTGATCCCAAAAAAGACCAAAAAAGAAGGAAGCCCTAACAATAGAACTTCCTGCGTATTTTTATAAATTTAAAAATTTATTATTGGTTTTAGTTAAAAATAACTTTAATTGTCTAAAGTCTTTACCCCTAAAACTAATTTTAGCGGCGAGGAACTTTAGCTAAGAAATTAAAGTCCGCATTACCTTGGGTAACACTCATTCTGTTACCAACGGTGATACTGCGAGCCATATCGATGAATAGACCCGGATCTCCAGCCACCACTTGAGGAGCACGAATGCCAACTCTGCGGATAGGGCCAGTGTAAACCATCTGAGGGAAACCTTTGATGGTTCTGTAGTAAGCTTCGTAGCGAGGAGATTTGAGGTTGAAGGGAACTTCACCTGCATCCCGGCCAGGGAGATTACGACGGCGTTGGTAAGGAAGAATGTCATAACCAAAGTTATCCATGTACTCTTCACTGTCTAAAAGGGCATCAACAAAAGCAATGTAACCTTTTTGACAAACAATGATCGACCAAGCAATCTTTTCCCTTTCGGAGTAAACATCACGGCCTAGCACCCGTTGGACAGTTTGTTCCACAAAACGGTAGTTATTATTGAGATCATAAAAACTACGTTTGTAGGTATCGGATAATAATAAACCACGGACGAAATCACGAACTGTGATTTGACCATTTTTTAATTGGGATTCAAGAACGGCTACCCGATCGACTTTGAAGGCATGGAAGAAAATTTGTCTGTAAGCAGCTTCAATTAAGTCATTAATTTCAGTACTGTCTAACAAGTTTTCTGTACTGAAATATAGGGTTGATCATCCCCAGGAACTTCATAGCCCTCAACTCTACTATTTTGACTAATAGGAGCGTATTCAATTAAAGGCAAGACGGTAGTGATTGCCAAGGCAAGACCTCCATTTCTTATAAAAGAATTAAAATATTAATAACGTTAAAACATAATCATAGGGGTCGAGGTCAAGTTTACATACAAATCTTAGTAATTCTTTGAATTTGATTTTTCTAGACACTATAAGGGTTTAAGCCATTATCTATCCCTGGATTTCGATCAATCTTCTGTAACAAAACTTAATACTTAGCCATAAATTGAATCATTGAATTTGAGCATGAAAAAACCCGCTGGGAAGGAACGGGTTATCTGTTTTAGGACTTACGCCCAAGCCCCCTAAATTCTTCCAAAGTTGGGGGATGGGCTTGAACGATTGTCCCCCAACATCCTCAAACATTCCCAAATATCCTGGTTCCCAGGACAGAATCGAAATTTTTGCGTAATTCCTGTGTTCGTTAGCTCGGTAGCTAGGGGGAATGTATTTATATCTTTAATATCCTGGCATTTTGTCTATTTCCGATGCCAAGAAACTTTGGGTAAGATTTGATCCTTATCTACTCGATCGCGGTATTTAATCGCAAAATTCATTAAAGAATCCAATAAGGAATCAGAAAGGAAATGGGGTTCTAGACCGAGGTCTAAGAGGTTGGTATTTTGGCATTGAAGTAATGATCTTCTAATTCAATGCGGGGATTATTAAGATGATTAATTTCGACCTGTAAATCTAATTTTGCTCCGGCTTCT
>JAAUPO010000395.1 GCA_012033095.1 Synechococcaceae cyanobacterium RL_1_2
TTGATAATCTTTGTACAAAATTGTAGGACGGTGGAGGTAATAGAAATGCCCCGTTGCTTTTCCATTTCCATCCAGTCCGAAGTTACTTTGCGCTGTTCTCGGCGTGCTTTGACGGCCCCTGCTTCATGGATAGCACCCCCATATAGCAACAGTTTTTCCGTTAAGGTGGTTTTTCCTGCGTCAGGGTGGGAAATAATGGCAAAATTACGACGGGAATTAACTGCCTGTTCTAATTCTAGGGAAAGATCGGTGGCCATGGAGCAATTATTAGGATCGGTTCTTTCTAAGCTTAATCAAGGCTTTCCCCTAGGTCAATTAGCCCATGGCCATCACTCCAAATAATACCAAATCAAAAAAACACCAAGAGATTCAATTTCAGGTAATGCTAAAGCGGTAAGGATATTTAGACCTAGGATAATTGATTATCAATCGATTTAAGCTTCCTGATACTTACTTGTATAAAACCTATTTGAGATCCTGATCTTGAACAATAAGGCTTTCAGGTATATCGATTTTAACGGTCAATGCACAGTAAGACTTAAGCCGAACAAACCCTAATCAAAATGAACCTAATCAGCATGAAATCAATACAGTTCAAGTATTACAAATCTACCGATAGATACCAAATGGGTTCTATAGAGTTTTATGGGTATGGCTATGTTGTCGGACGTTATCCTCTGCGCTCACTACATTTTTACCGTTTAAAATTCTTTTTTTCTCGATCGAGTAATTAAAATCCGTCTTTGTGGTGTTGACCGGAATATGGGATTGGGATTGGGGATGATTTACAAACGTCCGGGCTGCCGCTACAGCACGGGGGGGCAAAGTCTTTAGCTAAATGGGCTTCGTTGGGAAATTGTTTGAGGGTTTGATCGATGGAGTCGATGGTGGTCGCGATCGCCTGCTCGTAGGAAGTAGGAACACCTCTAAGTAAGGTTTCCAGCGCAGCGGAAGGAATAGGCTCAATCACTTTGACTTCATTAACTTCCCCATCTTCTTTCACAAAACAAGTGGATAAACCTAGTAATAAGTATGAATCTGGGGTTAATTCCGTGGATTGATTAATGAGTTCCGTTAGGTTGGACATAAAACTAGGACAAAAAATTAGGTTGTAAGAAGGATGTAAAAACTATCCTCAAGCCTATCAATTTAATTTTTGTAACCCGAACGATAACCCAAATAAAGTTAGCAAAATTTACAATCACCTCCACTAAGCTATCGATTTGTAACTTTCTGTCCCATCACACTGAGATATCCTTTACAAAAAATTTATTACGAAAAATGTTGGCTTTAACCTAAATTATCGATGATCCCTAAGCAATAAGGATCTAAATAATGTAAATTATTCATAAAGAGGCCGTAGTTTAATTATTGATTGATTTGGGCATTAAGCCTAAAACAATTAACAGGATAAAACTCGATCACGGAGTACAAATTCCAAACTTTGGGAGGGTCTCCGAACAATATTCAGGAACAGAGCAGCCCACGTATGGATCCATATTACTGATCAACTAAAGAATACTGTTCACACTGCTGAAAGCTAAATAATTAGATAATTAATTATTTACAATAAACTTAATAATTTTGTTTTTTCGGCTGTGACGTAAGCATTGCACCCCTGGACTTTTTCCCCATAGAAAAAGTTTGGGCCATTGATCCCATTACCTATCCAGGAAGTAATGATAAAATCCTATAACCTATTTCCTGATGTCAGTAGCATGCGCATTTCCTCGTTATCAATTTGCGATTAGAGGTTACATCTGTTGAAAGCCATTAAACAGTTAAAGTTCTCAATCCCTAGTGATCTTGATGCTCTTGGTAATCTATTGGCAACGTTTAACTCTTTAAAAATGGATTTTATCCCTGAGCAGGATTGGTTAGAATCCCAACTTGCCCTCGCAGAGGCGTTTACCAATGCGGTGCGCCATGCCCATAAAAATCTAGATTCCAGCACCCAGATTGAAATCAATATTCAAATATTTCGTAGTTATTTGGAGATATATGTGTGGGATCATGGGGAATCCTTCGATTTGATCGGTTTACTTGAAGTATTGGAAAAATGGATCTAGAAGCCCGGACAGAAGCGATCGGGAAGCGGGGCATGATCATCTTACGTAAAGTCGCTGACCTTCTGAGTTATGAAAGAACTAACAACGATCTCAATTGCCTATACATCAAAAAAATCTATCGCAATGAACAAAAAGCCATCAGTTCCTAACTAGGAAGTTCATCATCAGTTCAGTTCTCATCTAATCCAAAAAACTGATTTGATTGTGGTGATTTTTGAATATTAACGAGTTTAGAGGAAGTAAAACCTCAGTTTTTCGTTGGAAATATATCTAAAACTGATTATCCCTAGAATGGGACTATATTTAAGTCAATGTAGATACGTTCGATGGTATGCCAGGAGGCGGATTTGAACCGCCGACACGAGGATTTTCAGTCCACTGCTCTACCAACTGAGCTATCCCGGCTTGCTTTTTAGACTTTTACTACTATAAATAACAAAATCCCTTTTGGCAATAGTTAAATCAAATTTTTTTATGACCTAGAGCGTAAACGGTAGTGCATCAAAAAAAAGTGTGATCGGTCGCGAAATCATGCCATGACCAAGCATTGGAAGCGATTCCAGCTCGTTGGGCAGCAGTATTTTGGCTGAGATTATGCCGCCATATCCAGTTGAAGTAACCCACCGCCAGTCGGGCAACCACATTGCTCTGCTCCCAACTCTTGCCAAACTTATTTTGTTGTCTATGCCAGCGACCTGTTTGCTGGCGAATGATACATACCATTAGTTCGCTCTAGCCACTGGGTATTCTCTTTCCTTATTATATGGGTGATATCAGATGAGAATATGCGTTCATATCCTCCCCAGTCATCCGTACACCATACCTTACAGTTTGTTTTCCCTTCCGTTGTCACTAACAGTTCTGCTAAGAATTTGTCTGGGTGTTTGCCTACCCGCATTCCCATAATAAATCCACTCTCAGTCACCAGAGCTTAATTCCTCCGCTAGACAATGTTTCTGTTTTTTTATAAAAGACCACACTTCATCGGCGATTATTTGCTCTGTTTCCATGGCTTTGACTTCTTCGTTATGCACCATCTGGGCTTTTTGACTGGAGTCTCTAATCAATGAAAGCAGCGTGTTGTATGAGCGTTTCGACAACCTGGCAATACCTCTGGGACTCACCCCTTCGCTATTTGATACTTTTCAAACACGTTCTAAGCCCTGAAATAAATAAATAATTAAATAATTATTCTCCTATTCTCCAAAAAAATCGGGGTTAAGGATTTGGTTCCAACTAATTTGTTCTAACTCCGCAGTACATTGTTGCTGAACATAGGCTTCAAGGCTAGGACTAGCGGCTAATAACTCTTTTAATTTTCTTCGATCGCGTAGAATACGACCCTTGCGTTGATGATGGAGGGTGGGATCGGGGGGGAGTAAGCGGAGGTTAGCGATAAGCGATCGGGTGAGTTCTACCCCTTCCGTTACATAGGCCTGCACCCCGTCCTGTAATAATTGTGCTAATTCTTCATGATCAACATCGGTAAAAGTGCTTGGCGTAAAATTTGAATGGTTGGGATTAACCAAGAATAATTGTTGCTGGCCAACGGTTCCATG
>JAAUPO010000396.1 GCA_012033095.1 Synechococcaceae cyanobacterium RL_1_2
GCGGCGTGTTAGTGGGGCTAGTACGGAGTTCTTCTGGGATATTAACGGGATTATTTACTGGGGCAGGGAGTTGGGGATCGAGGTTGGGTAGATTATTAAAATTAATGGTAACCAACTCTTCTGGCGCACTTAGATCTAAACCGAGGGCTAAGTTGGATTCTGGTGTAGCGGGGGTAACGGCCTCAGGATTAATGATCACTGAGTTATCATCGATTGAGTTATCGATCGCTGTCATTTCCTGGCTATCGGAGGCCGGGGGGGCACAAGTAAAGACCAAGCTAATAGGCCTCCACTGGCTATGGCCAACGCGATCGCGCTAAAACCTAGGGGAGTAAATATTTCCTCTGACCAATTATGTTGTTTCTCTTCCCCATCGGTCTCGTTTTCAGTTATGGGGGAGGGAGAAGACGGAAAGGGATTGGTATGGAGGGAAGAGTTTTGTTCCCCGGTCGAACCCTGGGGAGAGGGAGGGGAATCCTGATCATAGATTGATTCCAATAGTTGCTCCGATGAGCGCAAATAATCCGTCGGGGGTTCAGGAGGGGGCGGGGGCGTTAAATCTTTTGGGTTTTGATAAACTAGGGTCGCAACGGATCTGTGCTCCGATGGGTGGGGTTGGGATGATTCCTGGTGCTGACTTCCGCGATCGTCTATCCCCTCCGAGGATTTGGATTGAGAGCCTTGGCTGGTATCGTTGCGATCAAAGGCAACCAACAAGGATGTCCTCTCTTCCGCGGGCTTCTCTAAAGGGATAAAATCAGTAATGCTTTTAAGATCAATTAAGGATTGTTGGGGCAAGGTAATGCCCCCAGCATGGGAGGGCGGGGATAATACTTTACCAAGCTTGCGACAAGCTCGCCGATATCTTCTTAATTCCGTGTCTAAGTTGAGATCTAGACAAGCCAATGCACTCTTTAGAACTGGGTTAAGATGGGTTGTTTTGACTTGACCTGGGCTAGGCATAGGTTTACTTATCACTGCTTGGTTTCAGCATTAGTTTCAGCATTATTTTAAACCATAGGTTATGACTTTTGATTCGATAAATCAACTCCTAAGTACCCTCATCCACCAAAGCCAATGGCCGGACTACCAACTTTATTTAAAAATATTGAAAGTGTGGCCTGGGGTAATTAGCGAAAAAATTCAAAACCACACTAAGCTTTTGGGGGTAAATCGCGGGGTTCTATGGCTAGAAGTGAGTAACCCTAGTTGGGCTAATGAGCTGATGTTGGGACGTTATCAATTATTAACAAAACTCAACCAATGCTTAACGCCAACGGAGGAACTTCAGGATTTGAAAATTATGCCCCGTCGTTGGCTATCCCCAGGGGAAGAAACACTGAAGCAGAGTAATCCTTGGTTGTCTAAGGAAATAGCAATGTGCCCCCAATGCGCAGGGGCCTGTTCCCAGGGAGAAGTTCAGCGGTGGCATCAATGTCGTTACTGTCAAATTAAGCATTGGCAGAGTAGTCAGGGGGCGTGAAGGTTTGCCAATGTAAAATTTTGTTTCCGAGACGTAGAACGATCGTGTTGCTTAAACCTAGATCATGGGCGGTAGAAAGAATTAGGGGGATCTGATCTTGACAAAAGGGAAGGTGCTGGGGACATTGTTGGAAGTCAAAGACTAAGCTCGTGCTAGTACCCCACAGTTGTCGCTCGATCGCGCAATTATTGGGAAGCATCGTTAATTTTGCTCTTAAGCGCAGAATAACGTTATGTTCTAGGGCACTGCTGGTGTAGGAAGGGTTGAAAAAATTGGGATTATGGCCCATTGTAAAGACCCGCTTATGGGGTGAGATGATTACTATGCTTTCACCATAGTTCAGTCCCCTGGGGCTAGGTTCAGAAGTTAACTATTTTCTAACAGTCTTAAATAAAGTTAACCCTAGATACCAACGAAAATAGTCCAAATCCCCACTAGAGCAAATCCACTAACAATGTTAATGATTCTTGACCATTGCCGCAACGCTAGTAATTTAGTCAAGGCCACCGTAAATGTTCCTGCGATCGCGATCGGCATGATAGAACCAGCGGTGTAGGCCAGTAATAGGCCTGCCCCCAATGCCAAATTATGGGCCTGTACAATCCAAGCGAGGAGGGTTGCCAAAACCGGAGTGCTACAGGGGGAAGCAATTAGACCAAAGGTAAGACCAATTAAATAACCCCTCACGGGGGGAGCTAAGCGATCGTTGATCCAACCAGAGGTATCTAGATTTGGGAAAGACAGGGGGATTAATTCCAAGAGGTTTAAACCCATGACGATCGCAATGACACTGACCACCACCGGTAAACCCACCCCAATTTGACCATAAATTTTGCCCACGCTCGCAGCAAAAATCCCCAGGGCCGCTAAGGTCGTTGCTAAACCCAGGGAAAAGCACACAACTAACCAAAAGGAGGAAGGTCTAGCACCATTTCCTTGATTTTTGTCCTCCTGGTCATCGCCGTACCCCCCTAGATAACCGAGGGTTAAGGGCAGCATGGATAGGGTGCAAGGGGTTAAACTGGTTAAAAGTCCGGCTAAAAAAATAACCCCTATACTGACGGGGCTAAGATGGCTCAGTTGGGAATAGACTAAACCATCCGCATATTGGCTGAGCTGATAAAGTTTCGTAGAAAGTTCGTGAAACATTAACGTTAGGGTAATCATTGATAGGCCATGGATTTGACTATAACTATAGTGACTATAGTTTAACCATCGTGCCATGCTCCATGGGCACAAAGTTCACCATGTTATCAAATTTACGCAGTTCAATCGTTTCAATGGTAAAAGCGGGGTGTTCTGCGTCAGCTTGACGATCATTGATTTTAGCGATCGTATTTAAGAAGTTTTCACTATGGAGATTAGAGGCTTCTTCTCCGAAATAACCAAGGGTAATATGGGCTGTAAAATTATTCCGTTGTTTTTCGATTCCTAGGGCCAAAATATTGTCGTTGTAATAAATATGGCGACGTAGATCCACAATGCGTTGATAGTCATCCTCATGGGCTGGGATCAGGCAAGCCACTAGCGATCGCGGGAAAAACTCAGGCCAATTAATTCAAATTGGACAGCTTTATGATCTTTATGTTCTTGTTGATAATGCTCAAAACTAGCCGCTACGGATTCAGCTAATTCATGATCAAATTCAGGATTTTGGTCAATGGCATTTTGATAATTTTCGTTCCAGATCAGATCCGCCACAGTGCAATGGAAACTCTCCGGAGGCAAAGGAACTAAAATGCCTGGGGATAGACTGTTTACTAATTCCTGCTGATAGTCATAGAGGACTTGATAAAACTCTTGATTATGGTGATCTTCAGAACCAGGGGGGGTCATGATGGTACAGCCTGGGAAATCGGTGGGTTGACCATCACTGAACTTTTGGGAGGTACGAATATTAGCCAGTTGAGAAGCCTGGTTTTGTTTCAATGTTAAGGGGGCTACCCTATTAACATAGACTTGATAGCTATCATCCATAGTTTAGTTGTTTAAATTGATAACGGTGGGGAAAAAAATCTATTTTGGTTGTGAGCCATAAGGGTGGTGTCGTTCTAGGGAAAAACTTTAACCCCTTGTTCAAATCAAAATTAGAGTCAGTAATTGATGATTTTAATTTTTTTTAATTTTTTTAATTTAAGTTTTTTT
>JAAUPO010000397.1 GCA_012033095.1 Synechococcaceae cyanobacterium RL_1_2
GCTTTAGGGGTAAGGATTACAACCTATTTCGCTATCATGCTTGTAGGGCAAGGGTTTAAGGTTTTTGTCCTGTAGCTAGAAATCAATCAGACAATCAGAATCTAATAAATTCCATCACTTTTGACTGATGTGATGAAAATTTGTCTCAAGTTTGTTTTAAAACTTATAAAACAATGATTGCCGACTGCTTTATTTGGTTTAACTTCCAATCAATAAAGCATTTCAATAAAGCGTTTAGTTACTCAATATCTAATTGATTAATTTAAAGTAATCTAAATAAATAACTAAAAATAAAACAACTTATATAAGTTTAAACATCGACCAAAATTAAAAAAATCAACTCTTAAGATTCCCTTTAAACTGAATTAAAATTTTCCTTAAATCTTATTTAAAAATTAAAGCTTGAGCATCGTTGAGAAAAGATTAACCTTTATGTTCAAAATTTGCTTAAGCTGTCTATTTGGTATCCTATGCGATCGCTTTAGGAAAACAATAACCCTCAGCAATGTTACTTAGTTTTATTCAATATTTATTTGCTAATACAAACAATAATTTTGCTTAATTTATTTAATCAAATAAAAACTTAAAATAACTTCCTTGCTGCTCAATGTTTAAACAATTTTAAACATTGTTGAAATTCTTTCATTCTTAAATAAATAATTCAATTATTAAATTATTTATTTATTAAATTATTTATTTATTTTCTTCCCTAACCAAACCCACCTAATCTTTATTCAATTGTTATTAACATGCGTAATGAATGCCCTTGCTGTACCCATTCCTTGATTAAGTGTTTGCGAAAAAAATCAAGTTTTACTGGTTCTGCCAATCCTGCTATCAAGAAATGCCTAACATTCAATCCGTGCTATACGAAAAGGAAGAGTTAAAAACTAAACCCTTGGGGTGGCATATTGATTCCTTGGAAAAATTGATTCTGGGCAGAAATAAAATTGTTGGCAAAGCAAATTGATTAATTGATTAGCGTTAATTATCCAATTCAACAAATCCATAGAAATTAACCGCTACACCGATACATTGCTTGAGCAGACCGTAACTTTTTCCTCTAATTACTAGGACAAAATTTGCGCAAAAAAACTGTAAATAGGTCTGAGAGCTTTACGCGGCAAAGATTACAGTCGATTTCGCTACAGTGATTGTGGGATAAGGGTTTAAGGTTTTTGTCCTGTAGTTAGCTTTTCCCTAGAAATTTAATGTGAATTTTAAATGTGAATTTATGTTGATGGAGGATAGTTTTAGGTCTAAAACCCTAGGACTGATCCTTGGCATTAATAACAGAGCCATTGTGCTGTTGCTCCCATTGGGCCCAAAGATCGGGACGTCGATCGCGGGTTTTGTTTTTTTGTTGTTCTAATCGCCATTGATCGATGGCTTGATGATTGCCCGATCGCAGTACTGCCGGTACTTCCCATTCCCTAAATTTAACGGGGCGGGTGTATTGGGGGTAATCCAGGAGGAGATTTTCAAAACTTTCGTACTTGAGAGAATCCGCTTTTGCCACCGTGCCAGGAATGAGGCGAGTGACACCATTAATCAACGTTAACGCCGGAATTTCTCCCCCAGTCAACACAAAATCCCCTAGGGAAATTTCACGGTCAATCAAATTAGCCCGAATACGTTCATCAACCCCTTCGTATTGACCACATAAAATTACTAATTGATCATAATTGGTCACTAATTCTTGAAATAGACCTTGGTTCATCGTTTCCCCTTGGGGAGTCATAAAAATGACCTGGGAGCGATCGCCGCGATCGATGGATTCAATGGCCGCAAAATAGGTTCTGGTTTTAAGACCATTCCCACTCCGCCACCGTAGGGAATATCATCTACCCGATGATGTTTATCCGTTGTGAAATCCCTGGGGTTAATCCGATTGACTTGGGCTAAACCTTGGTTCAGGGCCCGACCAATCAAGCCCGATGAGAGAGGAGAGGCAAAAAAATCTGGAATAGGGTAACGATATCAAAGCGCAAGGTAACAACGGGGATAAAAGAGCCACTGTTATTGTGGATTAAAGACTGACCCTAGGCAATGGCTGAATTAAAACAAGTTGTGGTGGTGAATCATCGGCAGGTCTAACCTTCCATTGGAATTATAGATGGAGCCATAGAATTTCTAACTATGTAGGACATGTAGGACAAAAGTTGCTCTAAAAAACTATAAATAGGTCTGAAAACTTTGTGCAGTGATGATTACAACCGATTTTGCTAGAGTGATTGGGTGGCAAGGGTTTAAGGTTTTTGTTCTGTAGTGAGGGGAATTTAGGATAATCCCCCCCAGCAGCACAATCCGATGGTGGAGAGGTTAATGATATTTGCCCAGATGGGTTGAGAAATTTCGGTATAGGGAAAACCCTCCCTGATTGCTCTTAAACAACATGTTACGATGATCATCGTTGATTTTACTGTGACTTATCTGTAAGTCGATCTACCATGGCCAGCCCAACTTCAAGCAGCAATCTGATCAAGATTATTAACCTGGATACGACGACTTCGACCCAAGCACGGGATGGGCAGGATGTAATCGATGGTTTAAGTCAACCTCTTAAAACCATCTCACCAAAATATTTATACGACGATCGCGGCTCCCACTTGTTTGAGCAAATTTGTGAACTACCGGAATATTACCCCACCCGCACAGAGGATTTGATTTTACAGACCGCCGCCCCCGCGATCGCTGCGTTAACAGGGGGTTGTGATCTCATTGAATTAGGAAGTGGTAGTTCCACTAAAACCCGCCGTCTGATTGAAGCCTACTTGCAGATTAATCCCCATACCCATTATTTCCCCATTGATATCAGTGGGGGCATGTTAGAAGCCAGTGCCAAAGTACTCCATCGGCAATATCCAAGTTTAGATGTTACCGGTTTGGTGGGAACCTATGAACAAGCCCTAAACCATTTACCCCCGACCGATCGCCCTCGTTTATTATTCTTTTTGGGTAGCTCCCTCGGTAATTTTAGTCAGGAGGACTGCGATCGTTTTTTTGATCAACTCGATCGGGTGTTAACCCCAGGGGATTACTTTTTACTAGGGCTAGACTTACAAAAATCCAAAGATATTTTAGAATCCGCCTACAACGATTCCCAGGGCATTACTGTAGAATTTAATTTAAATATCCTCCGTCATCTCAACTGGCGATTTAACGGCGATTTCAAGCTCCATAATTTCGAACACCTAGCCTTTTATAACGACCAACTCCATCAGATTGAAATTTATTTAACCTCCCTCCAAGCCCAAACAGTGCATGTGGAGAAACTAGGCTTAACGGTGACCTTGGCTGAAGGGGAAAAAATTTTTACTGAAATTTCCCGTAAATTTGATGTGGCCACCATGACCAGATTTTTAGAACAAAAACAATTTAGCGTCATTAAAAATTTTACCGATCCGCATCAATGGTTTAGTCTCTTACTCTGCCAATTTGGTTAATTGACCGAGATCAAAAAAATAATATATATGACTTACGCACAAGCCCCCTAAATCCCTCAAATTTGGGGGACTTGCTTGAACGGTTGTTCCCAAACATCCCCAAACATCATGGTTCCCAGGACAGAATCGAAATTTTTGCGTAAGTCCTGATATAGGAATCCTAAATAGCTTGTGGCA
>JAAUPO010000029.1 GCA_012033095.1 Synechococcaceae cyanobacterium RL_1_2
TGCCGCAGATCTTGCAGCGATGATAGAACTCGGGCTGTTTGCCGCTGGCTCCGAATCGTGCGGCCTGGCTCTCCATGTGGCGACGGCCCAAGCGCATTTCCTGCAAGATTTCCGTACCAAAGAACACGAAGAAGTTCGCCACCGCTGCCAGGACGGTCCACTTCATTGCCCACGGTTCAAACAGCAACACATAGCCGTAGCGATCGCGATGAGTAACACCCCCGGCACAAACCACGCGGTAACGCGATCAACTAATTTTTGAATGGGAATTTTTGAATTTTGGGCAGTTTTCACCAAATCAATAATTTGAGCTAACACCGTATCCTGGCCCACTTTAGTGACTTTAAATTCTAGGCTACCGGTTTGATTGATGGTGGCCCCAATTACCTGATCCCCTGGGTTTTTAGTAATGGGTTGGGATTCTCCGGTAATCATGGATTCATCCACCGTGGATTTCCCTAAAAACACTAAGCCATCGGTGGGAATCCGCTCTCCAGGCCTCACAATGACATGATCATCCATGACCACTTGACTGAGGGGGATTTCCTGTTGCACCCCAGCCCGAACTACCCTAGCGGTCTTACTTTGCAACCCCCATTAACCCTTTGATGGCCGCGGAGGTTTTACCCCGCGATCGTTCTTCGAGCAGTTTCCCCAATAAAATTAGGGTAATGACCACCACCGCCGGTTCGTAATAGTAAGCGATCGCGAGATCCCGTTGGGTTAAAAACTGGGGATACACTGTAATTAATACCGAATATAGATAAGCGGTGCCAGTGCCTAGGGCCACTAACGTATTCATGTCCGAGGTACGATTGCCGAGAGCTTGCCATGCCCCCTGAAAAAAACGACGGCCACTCCACGCCATTACGGGGGTACTCAGCACCAATTGCAACCAAGGATGATGTAACCAATGGGGGATTATGGGGACAGGAAGATTGGTCATGGCAGGGATCGAACCCACCACTAAAATTCCACTCGCGATCGCAGCAAAATTAATTGATGCTTTAAGGCCTGGTCAATGCCTTCCTCACTGCTTAAAAAATTCCCTAACGGATCATTCTGCTCCACCGCGATCGCGTCATAGCCCAGAGCTTTGATTTTTTGAGCAATCTCCGCCGAAGTGAGCCGTTGGGGGTCAAAGTTAATCACCCCTTCATTAAGGGCATAGCTCACCTGACAATCCTCAATACCTGCCACCTTCCCTAGGACTTGTTCAATCTTTTGGGCACAACTCACACAGCCCATACCTTTGATGTGAAAATAAGTTGGATTTGCCATGGCAATTCACAAGACGCTATTGCTTGAAAGATAAGAAGTTTGAGTAAGTTTAATCACCCTGAAGACCCTCTAAAAACTGTAAACGTTTGAGCTGTGATATCAATTTTATCAAATAGAACAGACAATAAAGTTGTGAAAGCTTTGCTGTATCATCTTTTCAGAAATTCATCGGATGCCGATTCAAGCCAATTTGGGATCAGGTTGGATGAGCTGTTAGCCCATTTCAATCATATCGGCCACAGAGAAATATCCCTATAAAACTAGCCTAAGACTGGGGTTCAAGGGAGGCTTTTCAAACACCCTCTTAGGAATGTAACTTAGAAATGTGTGGAATCTCCTTCGAGGGAGCCGATCTCCATTTAAGTTTTAGATTTTATTAAATCCTCCTTCCTCAGTTGTAACTTGGTTTGGGGGCTAGGCTTGGAGAGCTTGTTCTAGTTGATAACGATCCCAGAGGGATTGATATAAACCAGTTTGGGCAATTAATTGCTCATGGCTACCGCTCTGGATAATTTGACCTTGATCCATCACTAAAATGCGATCGGCGAGGGCGGCGGCGGCCAGTTGATGGGAAATAAAGATAACCGTTTTTTCTGAGCTCCACCATTGAGTTGTTGCAAAATGTCCGTGGCGGTTTGATTATCGACGCTGGACAGGGCATCATCTAAAATCAACACCGAAGAATTGACCGTTAATGCCCGGGCCAGGGCCGATCGCTGTCGTTGGCCACCGGAGAGGGTAATGCCCCTTTCCCCCACGAGGGTTTCGTATTGCTTGGGAAAATTAAGAATTTCGGGGTGAATTTGGGCCGATTTCGCCGAAGCCTCGATCGCGGGTTGTTCTAAAAAGGGATCACCGTAGGCAATATTATTTTTAATGGTGGTGCTAAATAAAAAGCTATCCTGGGGTACGTAGGCGATCGCTTTACGCAGTTCATTTAATTTTAGGGCGGTAATATCTTGGCCATCTAAAAACAATTGGGCCGGGCCAATGTCAATTAACCGAGGAATGGCATTAGCCAGGGTTGATTTTCCTGAACCAATGGAACCCACGATCGCAACAGTTTCACCGGGGTTAATGGTAAAGGTTAAATTGTGCAGGGCGGGAAACTTACTGCCTGGGTAAGTGAAGGTTAAATTACGGGCTTCAATGGCTCCTGTCACTGGTTCAGGTAGGGAAGTAGCATCTAATTCATCTTGAATGGTTGGCTCCACTTTAGTGATGGACTCCACGCGATCGATACTGATGATGCCCCGTTGGTAGGCGGTGATGGTAAAACCCAGTAATGCGGTGGGAAATACTAATCTTTCCACAAACAACAGCAACGCAATAAAGTCCCCCACGGTAATAATGCCCTTCGCGATCGCGCCGACACTAAAGGCCAACAAAATTAAAGAACTCGCTTTAGCAATACTTTCCACTAGGGGAAACAAAAAATTACGGGTGAGGGCAAGTTTGAGGTTAGCGTTGAGCAAACTATCATTTTTTTCTGCAAAGGCCCGCTTTTCATTTTCCTCTTGGGCATAGATTTTGATCAAAGACATTCCACTCATATCTTCTTGGATCAACTCGCTCATTTCCGAAAGTTTTTCCTGCACGTCCCGCTGACAAGTTTGGAGTTTGCCGCTAAATAACTGCACCACCATCAACATAATGGGATAAACACTGATCGCGAGTAAACTGAGTTTCTCATTTACCAACAACATTGCCGGCAGGGTAAACCCATAGGCTAGGACAGTATTTGCTAAACTTAACACCGCAAATCCCACCAAACGCCGAATATTATCTACATCGTTGGTGGCTTTACTGATTAAATCCCCAGAGCGATTAGTGGAAAAATAGGCCGGCTCTAAGGTTAATAACCGTTCAAAAATTTCCTGTTTAAGATCAAATTCAATTTCACGACCCACCCCAAAAATTACCAGGCGGGAATACATTCTAATGCCCCACATGATGGAAGCTAGTACTACCAACGCGATCGCCGTTACAAAGAGGGTATTAACGGAAAAATCATCATTGAGGGTATCAATAATGTCCCTAATTTTGAGGGGAATATAAATACCCAGAATGTTCACCACAAATAGGGCCCCAATGCCCTGGGCAATCTTTTTTACGGTAGGGGTATAAGTAACCGAGAAGTTTTTTGAATCGTGATTGTTCTGCCATAGGTCAAATTTAACAATTTTTAGCTATGGTTTGTAAACTTTTCTTACAAAAAACTTTATTAGACCTAGGCCCAAGGCCCTCAATTTTGCAGGAAAAAGGGACTTAATTACAATTTGAATTTTTGTGTAAGTCCTGATGTTGTTATACCAAATTGGCTTGAATAGGCAGCCTATGAATTTGTAAAAAGACGATATAGCAAGGATTTTACTATTGTATCGTCTGTTCTATTTTATAAAATTGGTATTACTTCATAGATCTAATTTATTTCATATTTCATAGATCTAATTTATTTCATATTTCATAGATCTAAAGCTAACTGTACATAATCACCGTTATTGTTGGGGCCATTATTTTTGCCGTTGGGGGGATGATCGACCAAAGGACTCCAATGGCGAAATTGGTTAAACGATCGCCGATCGCGGTTCATCCAAATATGAAAGATCACTTCCCGACCGTCCTGGGGGGGATTGATCGCGAATACTTTGACCCGTTTTTTGTCGATGGTTTGGGTGCGCAAAGGTTTGAGATGATAGCCTAACTTGGCGAGGATGCGACGGACAATGGTGGGGGCACTATGGTTTTTAGCAATGCTAACCCCCAAGACTGTTTTTAAATAACTACGGTTGGCGATCGCGATCGCTTTCAAGTCATCTAGCTCCTTTTCGTTGCTATGGAGTTCGGGGGGAATGCGTTCTAGGAGTAATTTAACCCCCAATTTTTCTAAGGTACCAATTTTGATGCCTAGTTGGGATTGGTTAAAATCAGGCTGAAAAATGCTCCCTTCCCCTTGCTGAATTAGTTTATTCGCAGAAATATGGTCGCGATCGCTCAAAAATTGACGACCCCAAGTTAAAAAATAATGGAGCTGTAATTGTTGATACCAGCCCTGATCATCCTTAGTGACCAGTTGGGGGGTGACGGGGATATTATAACGAGCTTTTAACTCGTACTTTCTTAGACAACGACGCTGCTCATTCGTTTTAATTAACCGCTTTTGTAACAGTTCATATTCCTTGTCTTTAATATCCTTTGCCCCGGCGATCGCATCACATTCGGCTTGATAATTTTGCTCCTGGACTTCTTCAATGACCGCAATCAAATCCCCATCAATTTTTGTCACCGGAGCAGCTATGGACTGTAAAATTTCATGGCCATCCTCTTCTAGGGAAGCTAACACCGCACTACGGTAACATTTCATTCCGGCATTGAGGCGCACAGACATTTTGGCCCAACAGAGTAAGGACTCCGCCTGAAATTCCGTATCCACATCATCCAACCCGATAAAATCCGATTGTTGCAACAGACGGATATTGGCCTGGGTTAAACGTTTACCAGAGCTAAGCAATTGGGGGATCGAGGTGGAGCCATTACCCACCCGATTAAAACCAGAGGTGGCA
Organism: Synechococcaceae cyanobacterium RL_1_2; assembly: GCA_012033095.1. GTDB lineage: Bacteria > Cyanobacteriota > Cyanobacteriia > Cyanobacteriales > JAAUPO01 > JAAUPO01. Next base: position 4,845 of record JAAUPO010000029.1, read on the forward strand.
ATCCACACATGGCGGGGGATATTGGCCCTAATTCTTGCTAAGGATTGACAGACCGCCAGGCTGCAGATTGCACTCTGGCGATCGCCAGACAGAGGTGAAATGGTGATCCAGCTCAATACTTACTCCGGTTTCAATGGCGGGACTTGCCAGCACTAGATCGTATTGTTGTAACACCCGATCTAATTTCGGAATGCAATTGTAGGCCCCATGCTTCGGATCAGCGATGGATTCAGAATCAATCCTGAGAATATTGAGGTGGGGAAATTGCCGTTGAAAATAGGATTCTAAGTTTGAGGGTTCCCCATTTACTGGTAATTTTTTGGGCCGATAGACACACAAAGGGTTTACCCCCTTGGCGAATATGGGTTTCCAAGGCATTGACTAAATTTTCTGGGTTGCGATCGTCGTAGTTATACACATCCCAACCCTGTTCTGGCTGCCATTGATTTTTAATCACATAGGGCTGCAATTTCACCCCGGCCAAGGCCATTAAATAATCTAAGGACGTATCCGTTAAATCTGCATCGGCCACATATACTTGGCCACCTTTTCCCAAAACATTCTGCATCAAGATTTTGAGGGATTTTAAAATGGATACCCGACGATCCTTGCAGGTCGGGGAATTTAATCCATGCCATAGTACCTGTTCCACTTCGTCAATAATAACGACTCCATCCTGCCAAGAGTGAGCATCAAATTGGGCTTGGGATTGGGGGTGCAGGGAGTCAATACAAAGGCCAAATCCCTGGCGATATACTTGGTTATAGTCGCTTACATCCTTAATGTAGGGCAATTTAAAACGATCGCAGAGGGATTGCACCAACTGCACCCGATGGCCAATGACCAAGACCCATTTACCTTGGCGATGGGCTTGCCGCACCACTTTTTCTAAAAGCTTAGTTTTTCCAGTGCCCTTGGGGGATTTAATTGCTACTAATTTTCCCCCTGGGGTAGTTTAATTTTGCTGAGGTAGCGATCGCTAATTTCCCGCCGGGGGCTATAGGTTAATCTTTCTAGTAGGCGCGCTTTCCAGAGATCAAAGGGGAGAGCTTGTTTATAGAGTTGATCAAACTCCTCCTTACCATGGTTAGCAATCAGATCATCTATCCCTTTGCCTTTGCGATCGTCCCAGGTAATAATTTTGACCGTACAATTCCGTTGCTCCAGTAAATAGGCCGTACGACGGATGGCCCCATTTACCGCTTCAACGGTTTTGGGTTTATGATCCTGGTCAAACACTATATATAGGGGGCGGTTTTGGTGGGCCAAGGGCAAAAGTTGGGCAATCAGATCGGCCCGACCTTGGAGGTTGCCATCTTGATCTTGATCGCGACGATAACCACCATGGACTCCTGGCAGGCCAATGGCCACATAGCCCGCACTTAATAACGCCCCTGCTTTCTTCGCTCCTTCTGTCAGACAAAGGGGAATGGAGGGATGCTTTAAATACCATTGCCAAAAACCGAGATCCGCCCGATATTCATTGATGTCATCGGGGGTTAATTCAATGCCATGGTGTTTCGCGATCGTTTCCCAGATCGCGAGGGGCACTTTGAGGGCAAACACCCCCGTCTTAGCACAGGGAGGATGTTCATACTTGATGGTTTTATCGCGATCGCGATCGACCCTCGGTGCGTTGGGTTTAAAGCACCCCCATAATTCTTCCTCACCGCTGAGAATATCTACCCCAGAACACCACCATCCCCCTTTTTCCGTATGGGCATAACGGTTTAAAATTTGATAAGTAACCCGACCGTCGTTCCGTCGAGGCAAGCGATCGCCGTAGAGCAAATAGTCTAATGGCTCCGTCCCCTCCAGGGCAACAACGTTCATGGCAGTTAATTCATGGGAAACAGCACTGTCTCCCCACTCATCGAAATAGTTCATGGCACACTACACTATATCTAGGGTCATTATATGACGGATTTAGCAATATGCACTAGATATAGTGTATTCGTCAATATTTCGTAAAACTTTTGTTGCCCTCATCTACGGCAATGGTCAATGGTAGTCCCACGGTAGGGATAGTCGTTTTACCTTGGACTCGTTGGGTTTAAAAGAATCAAAAATTTCTAGGGGCTGCAGTTTAAGCGATCGCGTTGAGCCCCAAAGAAAATTGCGATGGAGATTTTGCCCCAGGTGTTATCAAACAAATTGCTTGGGCGATGGGTTCTATTCTACCCCTTAAAAATAAAGGCGGTTATTAAAAAAATACGAGGGTTTAAAATTGATAATGCTATGGTGTTTTTCGGTGATTGAGAAATCCTATAGTCTTTCTGAATAATTATGGGAAATAAGTAGAGCTGAAATCATTCTATAGCCATCCCAAATAGCTTGTGGCAATTGAGTACATTGAAAGCCAAGTCTAGGAAGGATCTTCATGTTATGGCCTAGTTAGAACTGCTATATGGCAAGAAGAAAAAATCCCACACTAAATCCAATTGACTATAAAATTTCAATAAGTTCAAAAATTCGTCCTAAAAACTCAACCGTTGATTATTGCAACAAACAATAGATTAAATCTCATTGTTATTGTCGCGCTTTGACTCCGCTCAGCCCTAAGAACGTATTTGAAAAGTATCAACTGTTGTGGAGTCGCCCCCTAAATCCCCCAATTTGGGTGACTTCATTGGTTAAAATCTAGGTGATTTCCACCAAAATCGGGGGCATGGGGGGCAGCTTTTCAAACATCCTCTAAGCATTTAATCCGTAACCTTAATCTCAACATTTGATATTAATAATCTAAAAGGGATTCCACCCACTTAGGAGGGCGGGGGATGGGATTACCTAAGCGATCGAGTACCAGTAGAGCGACCAAATGTACTACAAATAAATATAATAAGTTGTTGATGATAACAGCCAAAACCGACACGCTTTGGATGAGCCACAGCTCTGGTTGAACTAATAATCCTAAACGATCAAAAATGCCTTGGAGCAATTCCGTAATTTGGGTGGTTACATATAGCCACAGGTCTTCCCCTACTAGCAGGGAAAAGAACCAAAATCGGAAAAAGAAGCCGATCGTGCCGATAATAGTGCCGATGGACATTGACCATAGCCAACTTTTTTGCGATCGCCATAGTCCCCCCAACTGCACCCCCATCCAACCGTAGGGAATCAGGAAAATGAAACTTCTGGGCCCCATCAAAATCGTTAACAATAAGCCCGACACGATCGCGGACATCACACTGGCCCGTCTTCCCCAACGGAGGTAAACGATCGCCATGGGAATGGGAAAAACATGCGTAGTAGAGGGCCAAGGGGAAATAGTAATTAATTAACCAAATTAAACTGGCCGCACTAGCTAAAAAGGCAGTTTCTACCAAGGCCAGGGTTTCAGGGGGCGCAATATTAACTTGGCCCCCATGGAAGGGCCCATTAGCTGGGGAGTTATCGGCCCCATCCTCTTCTCCTTCATCAACCCAATTATTTTCAGCAAGATCATCGGGGGTCATAGCCATGGCATGGAAATTAATTGGTAATAATTGAATAGGGCCATCGTCATAGATATTAGACCATTTTATTAATGACTTATTTATTAATGACTTAAAAAGCTTGTTCCGTAAGCCTTTTAAGCCCGAATGTTAAAATCAGGGATTAGAAGCTGTTTATAAAATCAATTTAATTTGCATTTTGCCCCCTAAATCCCCCAAAGTTGGGAGATTTTTAATGATTTTCCAAGAATTTCTCCCCCAGCATTGGGGGCAGGGGGGCTTTATCAATCAGCTCTTAGGTTATAAGTTCAAATCGCTAGGGTTGAGACAAGTCAAAAGCCTAGCTATTTGAACAAAAGTTAATCTATAGCTGTAACTTTTTGATTTGGCTTAATCAAGCCCTCCAAACGCAGGGGATGTAAGGGGTAGTATTACGTCACTGCTTGAACTTTTTAACCATCCTCTTAAAATTTGGGGTGCTATTCCTTCGTAATTAGGGTAAAAGGAATGGTTTGGGATGGATTCAAATTAACCCCTTTAACCGTGTTTTGGTAAAAGAGATAATCCTTCGTTTGCCAGAGGGGAATATAGGGCACATCCTCGGCAACGATGGTTTGTAGTTCTCCAAATAGGGTGGTGCGCTTGGTGGGATCAGCTTCCTGCCGTTGTTGATCAATTAGGTCATTCACCTTGTCATTGTAATAAAAAGAGCCCTGGGTTTGGGAGCCACCGGAAACGCAACCAGTTTCTGGTGAGCCTTCAGCACAATCAATGAATGGCTGTAAAAAGTTATCGGGATCAAGAAAGTCAGGATACCAATCCACTAAAGCCGTTTGATAGGAGCCTTTCCCAATATTGCCAAAGAAAGAAGTTCCTTCTACGGTTTTGGGTTCAAAGATTAATGCCCCACCTAATTCTTTGTCTGCTAAGGCTTTGAGGGTACTAGCCACTACCCCTCTAGTTCTAGAGCCGGAGGGATACCATACTTCAATGACCGCCGGTTTTTCTGGGGTAAATCCTGCTTCCGCTAATAGTTGTTTGGCTTTTTCCCCGTCGGCATCACCATACAGGGTTTGGAAGGTGGGTTGATAACTAGTAAAGGCTTTGGGGATGAGACTATACAATGGTTCCCCCTGGCCATTTAAGACCCGCTCATTAATTAATTGCCGATCGAGCATGGCCGCGATCGCTTGACGCACCGGTTTTTGATCTAGGGGAGCTTGATTACGATTAAGGGACATAAAACTAACGGAGGTGCCTCCTACTTCTAGCACTTGACCTTTACCGTTGGTAACATCGGCTTCTAAACTTTTGACCTGTTCTGGATCAAGGGAAGAAGCGGTTAAATCCACCGCTCCAGTACGGAAACTATTAAATAAATTAGCGGCGTTATTATCGTAAATTTGAATATCAATACCTTTATTTTTGGGTGCTTCGCCCCAGTATTCCCCAAAGGGATCGAGGGTAATGGTGTCGGTACTATACTGGGCAAGGCGATAGGGGCCTGTCCCAATTAATGTATTCGGCTCGAACTTCCCAGCACCAATTTCATAACTTTGGGGAGAAACCGCCCCAGTACCAGCAAAGGCAAGCAAAGAAGTAAACGCAGCGAAGGGTTTTTTTAGAGTGATGGTGATCTCATAATCTCCGGTTGCTTCTACTTTTCCACTGCGTCACTGAGTAAAATGAAGGTTTCCCACCATTGGTCATAAAGCGATCGAGGGAAAATTTCATTGCTTCGGCATTAAAATCTGCTCCGTCATGGAACTTAACCCCTTCCCGCAGAGGGATTTTATAGACTAAACCATCTTCGCTAATGGTGGGCATCCCTGTGGCTAATAGCGGTTTAAGTTCCGTGGTACCCACTTCATAGGTATATAGGGTTTCGGTGACATTATAAATAATATTGAGACCAGCCACCTCGTAGCTATCCGCTGGATCGATCGTGCGGGGTTTTGATGTGCTTCCAACTATGACCCGTTCCGATTCATTTCCCTCTGAGGTATTTGGATCAACGTTATTTTTTACTTGATTACCACAACCTACGCTTAGGGCCATAATTAGGGGTAACGCTGAACCAAGTTTGATCAGGGAAATTGATTTTAAAGCCATAGGAAATGAAATTTTGCTAAGGATTAATCGACATAGTAAAAGTTAGGTCATTCTAACCTGTTTACTTCAGAAATTACCGGAGGCCGATCGCGGTTCTGATGGCGAATAATTTCACCCATGGGAGTTTCACCATCCCCGATCAATTGTTCTCCTTGGTCAAAAATAGGTTTCAGACTTGACCTGACCCCCTTAGTACCGGACAAAAACAGGACTTACGCAAAAATTTCGATTCTGTCTCCTGGGAACCATGATGTTTGGGGATATTTGGGGATAATCGTTCAAGCAAGTCCCCAAATTTGGGGGATTTAGGGGACTTGTGCGTAAGTCCTAAAAAATCAACAACAGAAGACTAAGATCGGTTATAAGATTTACGAGATAAGGCTTTTGAGCTTATTAGGCTAAATTCTTGTCGAGAAAACCTAACTACAGGACAAAAACCTTAAACCCTTGCCACATCAGCACTCTAGTGAAATCGGTTGTAATCTTTACCGTGTAAAGCTCCCAGACCTATTTACTGTTTTGGTAGTCCTATACAAGTAAGGATCAGGAAGATTAAACCCCTTGATAATCAATTATCCTGGGTCTAAATATCCTTACAGCTTTAGCACTACCACCGTTTTTTGCGCAACTTGTGTCCTAGTAGTTAGCGGGTACTAA
>JAAUPO010000398.1 GCA_012033095.1 Synechococcaceae cyanobacterium RL_1_2
TGAAGCGACGCATTACTGTTGAGGGCCAAGACAACGAGGCAACGTCAAAATGGGGGTTTTGGCCTATCCCGAACTCAGGTTAGAAAAGGAGATAGTCTTATGTTTTTGCAACTCTCCCATTATGAGAGCTACACCAGGAGCTGTTGTTCGTCAGCAATATAATTTTGCTCTTGAACTGCTTGGCCCTCTACCTGATCGATCAGCCAGTAGGTATCCATTAACCCTTTGCCTTTAACTTTGACCTGGCCACGTTTTTGGATAATATATTTATTTTTTAAAATGCCCTGATCATCCACTACATAACAATCCTTGAGGAGATCATAGGTAGAGCCCGTTAGTTGAATATAACCGGCCTCCCCAGAGGATTCCATGCGAGATGCCACATTGACCGCATCTCCCCATAGATCATAAATAAATTTACGGGTTCCGATTACCCCCGCGACCACTACCCCCGTATTAATTCCTACTCGAATTTGTAATTCTTCCCCCCGCTCTTCTCGAAACTGTTTGATCGATGCTTGCATTTTTAGGGCCATCTGGGCGATTAATTCGGCATGGTGTTTACAGGGTAAGGGTAAACCGGCTGCTACCATGTAAGCATCCCCGATCGTTTTAATTTTTTCGAGGCCTAATTCCTCTGCAAATTGATCGAAGCTAGAAAAAATATGGTTTAACCAGTTCACGAGTTCGATGGGCTTAAGGCGGGAAGATAAGGGGGTAAAGCCCACAATGTCAGCGAAGAGGATCGTCACTTCATCAAATGTTCAGCGATCGCGCTGGTGTCGGTTTTTAATTTATTCGCGATCGCTTCAGGCAAAATATTTAATAACAGATTTTCCGCTTTTTTTGCTCCTCCACCAATTGCAAAGAAGCCTCTTCAATGGTGTCTAACATTGAATTAATGGTGATCGCCAAAGTACTTAGCTCATCCTTAGAAAGCACCTTTACCCGTAGGGATAGATCATTGGCGGTACCAATTTGTTTCACATCACTGCTGAGGCCAATTAAGCGGGATAGGATCACTTTTTCTAGCAATAAAATAATTGCTACCGAAAAGATGACCCCCACCAAGAGTAAAGAGACTAGTAGTAGTTGGAGGGCCCTTTGCCCTTGTTTATAGATGCGCCGTTCTAAGGTCACCTTCATCAATAAAGCTGGTTTATTGGAAATATCCCTGAGCAAGGTATATCCCGCAATCAAATCAGCATTAATGGTTTTGATCGCCACTTCATCGGGGTTTTGACTTAGGGCTAACTGCTCCTTAACCGGTTGACACTCCTCCGGGGGCAATCGGAGGGTAAGTCTTGATTAGCTAAAATAAACTTGTCTAAATTTGTGAGGCGGGTGCGATCGGACAAGTCCCCAATCATCGAATCATCTAGATACCGAGCCATAATCAATGTGCCACGGCTGGGCCCTTCCCCTTCGCTAGTCAAGATGGGATGGGAGGCAATCATTAAGGGGTCTTCTGGTAATAACACCATCCCCACTTGCTTTTCGTTGGGGGCAATTAAGGATTTTAAGGCGGGAGAAATGGGAATACTTTCCCCTTCAGTCTCCTCCCCTAAACTTAAACCCTTACTAAAAATGATTTCTCCTTTTTCATTGAGCAACAATAAAAAATTAACTTCAATGCTAAGGATACTGTTGTCGTTGAGGTTATCCTGAAGATATTCCGGGTTTCGGTCTTTAACAAAGGTGTAGGTATCTGACCATGCCCCCCAATCCTCCACTAGGGTTTCTAATTTGCCTTTTTCATCTTTGAGGGCTTCCTGTAAACGCTCTACGTTTTTTGGGCATCGGTTTGTTCCAAATCGGCAAAACTTTTGAGCAAAATGCGGGATAGGCTGAAGTACAGCACACCGATTAAGGCACTGAGTAAGGCCAAAATCAGGATCAAGGTTTTTCGACGCAGACTCATAGGACTTTTGGTAGATAGCTGCTAGGGGAATTGTCCCTATCATAGCAATAGATAAGCCCCTGCTATGGTTATGGCCATTGCCTACTATTGGAGCAAATTTACAATCTATTAGAGTAGGGATTAGGGAGTAGGGGAGTAAGCTGAGTGCAAACTAGAGCATGAAATTACGCTAGGTAGTACTAGGTGTATTTATGGTCCAGATCAGGATCATTGGCGCAGACCTGCATTGGTGAAAAGCTCAACCCCAGGATTACCAAGGGTTACCGATCATGGTGAAGGCACTCCAGTAGTAGGGGTGGGAAAAATCGCGATCGCTCAATTGGGCCAGGTTAGGGGGTAATTCCACTAAGCCAGCAGGGGTTTCTAATTGACCGTTAGCTAGTCTGGTCGTCCCCTGAAGCATCTGCAATTGGGCTTCCCGGAGAGCTTCCGCTTTGATGGGGGCCGTGAGCAGATCCTTATAGAATGTCGTCATTAAACCTAGGGTTCCTTCATCGCTGACGTACCATAAACTACCTAGGGCGGATTTAACCCCAGCCATTACGGCTAAACCAGCAAAACCGAGCTCGGCTTCTTCATCCCCTAGGGCAGTACGGCAGGCACTTAACACCATTAGTTCCACGGGGGGATCATTGAGGGATAGCTCATCCAGTTTGTCTAAGGTTAGTTTTTCTTGGCCGAGTTGAATGTAGGAATCGGCGGCGGTTCCTGCTTTAAATTCAGCATGGGTAGCTAAATGGAGAATGCCGTAGGGGGTGTTTTCCCTTACCCCTTTAAGATTTTTGAGATTAAAATCCTCATTGAGGAATTTAGCCCCATTCCACAGACGATTAGAAATTACGTCTAGCTCTACGGGCACGGCGGGTAGGGGTTGGAGATCGGGGAAGGTTTCTGCTCCCATGGCGAGGACAGAAAGATCTTTAATATCCACATAACGGGTATCGGTGAGGGATAAACTGGGCATTAAACCCACACTATAGTTTTCGATGATGAATTGTTGACCATCATGGAGGGCGGCGATCGGCAGAGAACGTAACCCGGCATCCATCAAGAAGGTGAGGTTATTTAAACCCTGTTCTTGCATGGTGGGTTCTAGGGGGGCGATGAGGGCTTGATATAATTGTTGACTCGATCGCAGAAAAGCATTACCCCGCCGTACATTAGTTACCTCCTGGCGCATTTCGTTACTGAGTCGCAGCATTTGGGCGCGGGTGATATCAACCCGTTTCCGGACTGGGGGCCCTTCTGCGGTTACTAACACTAATTCCAGTTGGTCACTCATGCTAGCTCCCCCGAACGTATTGGCTTGGAAGAAAGGGGAATTTAGATCATAGTCATCCCTACCATGGCTAGCATTACCAGGATCTTTATCGAGGGCTTTGAGGGCAACGCGATCGCCGTTGATCGGATTAACCTGGGTCTCCGCTTGAATATTACTGCTATTAACGGTGGTGGGACTAAATACCGCGTAAATAATGCCAGGTTTAGCCCCGGTATTTTGTTCAATATCAACTAAAAGTTGTTTAGCTTGCTCCTCTGTGCTGGCTTCCACTTCTTTGCCCATGTAGTCCCTAAAGGAATCATTGAAGGTGGTTTCAATTTCGGGGATTCCAGGATCAGGAATGGGACTAGGGGCAAAGGTATCACCTGGATTGTTTCGAGGAACATCATCAAAGGGAGGGGTTTCATCGACAATGATG
>JAAUPO010000030.1 GCA_012033095.1 Synechococcaceae cyanobacterium RL_1_2
GATAGGGTTTCTAATAAAACCAGAATGCCCCCTTCAAGGTAAATTTAATCGCATTACCAATCAAATTAAATAGAATTTGGCGAATACGAGCTGTGTCCCCTAATAGGGATTTAGGTATATTCTCCGCGATCGTAAATTGACAAACTAAATTTTTTTCCTTGGCCTGTTGATGGAGTAACTTACATACCGATTGCATCACTAAACTTAGCTCTAATGGTTCTTCTGTTAACTCAAATAAGCCAGCCTCAATCTTCGATAAATCTAAAATGTCGTTGATAATAATCAGTAAAGCATCCCCACTATCTTTAATGGTGCTCACATAATCCTGTTGTTCCAGGCTGAGGGGAGTGGTGGCTAATAATTGCACCATCCCTAACACCCCATTCATGGGAGTACGAATTTCATGGCTCATGGTGGCTAAAAATTCACTTTTAATTCTGACCGCTGATTCTGCTTCTTCTTTGGCTTGGGAAAGAATTTTTCTGTTTCTTTGAGGTCAGTAATATCCACCGCAGAACCCACAATTTCGTAGGTTTGTTCGTCCTTACCGCGCACTAACCGTTGTTCATCCCGCAACCAATGGTATTCCCCCTGCTTATCCTGAAAGCGATATTCCATGACGATGGATTGTTTTTCAAAGATAGTGCCGACAATTCCCAAAACCTGGGTTAGTTCTTCTGGGTGGATTCTTGTCATCCATAGCTTTTGATTAGCATAAAATTCTTCGGGGGTGAATCCCATGAAGGGTTTAGTCACTAAATTGACATCGTAATCGAAGGCTTGGATTCCGGGTAGGGTGGGATCGTATTTAAGGGGGGTAATGTTGTAAATTACATTGGGACTAGCCCCGATCACAAATTCTAGTCTTTGCTCAAGGCGATGTTTTTCGATTTGGAATGTTTTTTGTGCTGTAACATCTAGCATGACTCCATACCAGGTAATTTCTCCCCGATGGCCTAGTTCGGGGGATGAGCAGACTTGAATCCAGCGATGCTCACCTTTAGGGGTAATAATGCGCCATTCGCAGATAAATTGGGATAGGTTTTGATAGCTTTGTTCAAAGCTTTGGTAATAACGATCGCGATCGTCGGGATGAATGATGGTGCGCCAGCAATTAAAGTCTGCTAGTAATTCGGCGATCGTTAAACCGGTAATGTGCTCAAAGGCTGAACTAACATACTCAAAGTGGATCTTATCCCCTTGGGGTTCTAGGACGATGATATAGATGCCAGCGGGGGAAGAGAGGGCAATTTGTTGGAAGCGTTCTTCTGCTTTCCTGAGGGCTAGTTCAACGGTTTTTAAGGCGGTAATATCTCGACCAACGGACTGAATTTCGATCAGTTCGCCGCGATCGTTAAAAATGCCCTGGTTAATCCATTCTGTCCAACCCATGACCCCATCCTTACGCCGATCGCGGTTATCCGTCCGAAAAGTACAATCTGCGGGCGTGAGGGCACCAATGTGTTCAAGGGTGGGTTTTAGATCATCTGGGTGGGCAAAATTAATCCATTTTTGACCCACCACTTGTTCTAGAGGACAACCTAAAGCATGGCAGAGGGATTCATTGGCAAAGGTGATCGTGGTATCCGGTTCAGAGCGTAAAATAAAATCGGTTTGTTGCTCCACCACTTGGCGATAACGCTTTTCACTTTGGGCTAGGGTCGCTAGGTGTTGTTGATTTACCCATTCCTGGTTCTTCTTGTCCGTAACATCCACATAGGCGATCGCGACCCCATAGTTAGGCAAAGGAATGGGAGCGGCACTCACCCTTAACCAACGGATCGAGCCATCATCGGCCACAAACCCCTCCTCTACCCCTTGAATAAAACAATTTTCCTTAATCGCCCGTGCAATAACCCATTCTGCCTTTGGTAGGGGAGAACCATCCCCCCGTAATAACCACCCTTCATCCCCTAGATGGAGATGGCGTTGATAATCTGCTAAAAAGTTGCCAAAGAGCTGTTTAAGGGTGTTATTGGCTTCCAAAAATTTGCCCTGGGGATCGGTAATTAAAATGCCAATGGGGGAAAATTGAAATAAGGTGGTGTATTTTTCTTCCGATTCCTTGAGGGCCTGCTCAATCTGTTCAAAGGAATGATGGAGCTTGCCCCTCATGGTCTCAAACCCATCGACAAAAATGCCAATTTCCTTAATCCTAGAAGGGGAAATCACCGACTTTTCTAAGTTACCTTCGGCCATGGATTGACTAGTGGCAACTAACTGGGCGATCGGTCGGGTAATTTTATGAATACTCCCTAACAGCACCCCCACGATCGCGGTCATGCTGGTGAAGGTCAGTACCATGTGCGCCGATTATTAGCCCTGATCTGACCCACAAAATCAGATTTGGGAATGGTGGCCACGATCAGCCAATCAATCCCATGATCATTTTATAGGCAATCACCTCCGTAAACAGATGGGCATTTTCAGTAGGATCGATTCTCGCTCTTGACCAGGTTTAGCGGAGACACCCTGGAGGGCCTGGGGAAAATCCCCCAGCTCTGTTCTTAATAAGTCAAGGGTAGATTGAATTAAGGGATTGGTAAGATCCCTCGTTCTAATACGTTGGGCTTGGTCTCCCACCATGCGATAGGAAAGTTCTGAGGTGCTATTGGCCACTAACAGCCCATGGCGATCGACAATGAAAATATTCCCTGTTTTGCCTACTTGTATCTCAGTTAAAAAGCTGTTGATGTTGTCTAAACTCAGGTCAATATCTAACGTGCCTATGGTTTGCTTTTGGCGATCATGGATAGGTATGCGATGGGACATCACGATGGTTTGGGGGGAACTGTTCCAGTTATGAATAGGGCTCCATCCCCCAGTTTTAGTGGGCAATCCCATGGGATACCAAGAATCATAAACAAAACTACCCTGGGATGATGTCTGGGAATCTAAAATATCCCCTAGGGGCGTAACTCGGTAACGACGAATCCGATTGGGTTGCAGTGGGTCAATTTGTTGCTTAATTTCTAAGCCTTTCACCCCATAACCGGCCCCGATCGTGTGGCCATCTCGATCGCCATATCGACTATAGGTAAAACCATAGTTTTGAACCTGTTGGAGCAAAAATTTACCTAAATTCAACCGTTCATTCGGGTCAATTAATTTCGCTTCAATGGCTTCTTTATTGGCGTGGTTAACTTTTTCAGCCCCCTGTAAATAATCATCTAAATGATGGGTCACCCGTTGGCCCATTTCAGTTAATAGCTGCTCTACCGTTTCCGCGATCGCTTCTTCCCCACTGCGATAACCCAAATAGGCCACAACCCCAACCACAGCCAATGTCTGGAACAGAAAAGGTACAATCAAAAACCACTGGAGTGGAATTGACCACAGTTTGTAATCTTTGTTGCTAGGTTTTCGAGATGGCATGGAACGATTATTGATCAGCGGTCTTGAACATAGCACAATGCAGCTAGGATCCCAGCATAGGTCACAACTACGCTCCCATGGACTCGGCCAGAGAAAATTTTACGTTTGCTAGGTTTTAAGTTAAGATTTAATACTCAAATAAAGCTAGTCCCATAGCTTTACCCAGGGTTGGCCGAGCGGTTTAGGCAGCAAACTCATAATTTGCGCTAGGCAGGTTCAACTCCTGCACCCTGGATTACTCAATTAGGTAGTGCTAAAGCTGTGAGGATATTTAGACCCAGGATAATTGATTATCAAGGGGTTTAATCTTCCTGGTCCTTACTTGTATGGGACTACCCTGAATTATTTGAGCATAGTCGTCGGATTTATCCTTGATCGATTGCATCGATCCCATGGCCTGCGGAAATAAAAGCCGGGATATTAAGGCTTTACTTAACCGAAATCAAAGTTGATTTAAATCGAAACTCAACCTAGTCTAAACTAGTCACCGCATGGGTGGGACTATAGGATTGAATACCCTGCATATATTGTACCCGCTCAAAATTAGTTTCATTAGGACATTTAATCTGGCTCATGCTGCCCTGAAGTTGTTTCACCGATAGATATTCATGTTCCTCCATCCAATGCACCATTTCCTGTTGGAGCACTTCTAGGTAGGGTATGCCATGGCGCAATAGGGCGGAGCAAACGTGGGTAACCTGGGCCCCCGCCATCAACATTTTGAGGCAATCTTGGCCCTTACGAATACCACTGGTGGAGGCTAAATCCGCATTAATCCGGCCGTATAAAATCGCAATCCACCGCATGGGTAAGCGTAGATCATTGGCATTACTCAAAAGAATGTGGGGAGTTACTTCTAATTCTTCTAGGTCAATGTCCGGTTGATAAAAGCGATTAAAGAGGACTAATCCATCTGCTCCGGCCTCAGCAAACCGATGGGCCATATTGGCGGTATTGGTGAAAAAAGGACTGAGTTTGAGGGCGATCGGGATCTTGATTTCCTGCCGCACTGACCGCACAATTTCTAAATATTGCTCTTCCACTTCCGCCCCCGTCAGATGGGGATCGGTGGGAATATTATAGATATTTAGTTCTAGGGCATCGGCTCCAGCTTCTTCAATCAGTTTGGCAAAATGAGTCCATCCCCCGATCGTGGAACCATTTAAACTGGCAATCACAGGAATTTCTAAGGATTGTTTGGCGGTGGCAATGTGGTTTAAATATTCCTCTGGCCCCACATGGAACGTTTCCGGCTCAGGAAAATAACTCAACGACTCCGCAAAACTATCGGTGCCGTAGGTTAAATGGTGGTGTAATTCATGTTGTTCGAGGGTTAATTGCTCCTCAAAAATGCTGTGGAGCACGATCGCGGCGGCCCCATGATCCTCCATCAGTTTTAAGTTATCCACATTTTCCGTTAGCGGGGCAGCAGCGCTAGGCACTAACGGAGATTTGAGGTTAAGACCGAGGTAGTTGGTGGTGATATCCATAGCTTTACATCAGGTTTTGAGAAAAAATCAAACAGCGAATGAAGAAACAACTTACAGGTAACGAACACCGGCACCGATTATCAACTAGCCATGGGCTTTCTTAGGCCAAGATCAACCCAACACTAGCCAAGGAAAATAGCCAAGGGTTAATAGGAGAAACGGAAATAATCAATAATCGCTAATAATTCGATAACAATAACAATCTATTGGGGTTAAATGAGGTTAAAGGGACACCATAGCCTCATCAGGGATGGTTGGTTATTAGCTAGAGGCGCTGCCCTAATTATACTTTCCTTTCCTAAGTCAATCTGTTCTTTCAATTTTCCTTAATGATTACCCTTAGTACCGGACAAAAAATTATAGTCAATTTAATTTAGTATGGGGTGGCTGTTCCTCTCAATGGAATGTTTTCAGATCTATTTGTTTCCCCTAATTATTTAAAAAGACTATAAAAACAGAAGGCTAAGATCGGTTGTAAGCTTTACTAGATAAGGCTTTTGATCTTATCAGGCTAAATCCTTGCAGGGAAAGCATTGCCAACTTTTTGTCCTAGTAGTCAGGATTTTTTTTTATTTTTAGGACATACGCAAAAATTTCCGATTCTGTCCTAGGAACCATGATGTTTGGGAAAATCGTTAAAGCAAGTTCCCCAAATTCGGGCTATTTAGGCGGCTTGTGCGTAAGTCCTAATTGTGAAGAATTACCCTAATGTTTCATTCCGTAATTAACGGTGGAGCAAAAACAGGTAGCTCAAACAGCACCGTTAAACACCCTGGTGATTGTCCATATATCCATCAAACCTAATAACCCTGTCAACCCCAATAAAATCAAATACATCCAGGGTTGGGCGAGGGGCTTAACTTTTTCCGTATCAATGGTGGTATAGCTTTCAATTTGTTTGACCATGGCAGCAAACCCCGCCACCCGCATCGGCAATAGATAGGCCCGATCGCGTTGTTTCGTCACAAAATAATAAACTCGCCCCCCTTGGCCTGTGATTCGACTTTCTAATTCCGCCACATCACTCCACGCTAAAGTCCAACCCTTTCGTCCCAACCAACGCACCCAGCCAGGATAGGTCACACTGATCGTTTGCTTGTCTAATAACACCTTTTCCCCCAGCACCCCATATAGACCGATCGCCCCTAATATAATCCCCCCTGCTAGGGCGATCGGCGAAATGCTTGCCTGAGTCCATTGGGCTAAAAAAGGTAGGGGCAACGTTAACGCAATGTAAAGACTAAGTAACGTAATTCTAACGAGGGGAGATAGGTTAAACGTCATCATGGGCAAGGGCTATGGGGTAATCAAAGCAATTAAATTTACCCTTGTCATTGTAAATCAATGTAAAGGAAGGATGCTTTTAATATTTATTTACATCATCAAACTGCAATTTTTCCGTTGAAGCGATCGACCCATGGTTAACAACCTAAGCGATCGCTGCCGTACTTTTAACGTTATAGCCATAGCTCCAAAGATTAGACTTTTTGGTAAATCCCCTATCAGTAAGGAATTATCTTCCTATCACTCTTGGTCTAGGGTTAGCAAAACCATTGCCTCTAGTTAACTTGGCAGTGCGATTAACCCCCTTAAGGCTGCAAACCTGAACCGCCCCCCAATGCTCTAAGCCGATGACCAACCCTAGAACCCTATCTTTTCCCCTCAAATACCCCAAAATATCCTTAAAGGTATGTAATTAAAGGAAAAAGCCTTAGTTGGTTATTGTTTTTATTTTTAAAAATAAAAAACACAAAATAAGATTTAACGCCTAATTTAACCCCAAATTTTCTTTAGAGATTTTTAATAAGTTTATTGCAATAGATAAAGCTTTACTAAGTCCTATTGCAATGCCATCGAAAAAACCAAACCCAAGGTATTTACTGAATAATGAAATCAATTCAATCGATTCCACAATTAATCCAAAATTAATCCTAAATACCTAAGGAGAAACCCCTTGAAACTTTCTGTCTATGGCAAAGGTGGTATTGGCAAGTCCACCACCAGTTGCAATATTTCCGTCGCCTTAGCCAAACGGGGCAAAAAAGTTCTACAAATTGGTTGTGACCCCAAACATGACAGCACCTTTACCCTCACAGGTTTTCTGATTCCCACCATCATCGATACCCTCCAAGAAAAGGGTTTTCACTATGAAGATGTCTGGCCAGAGGAAGTAATCTATAAAGGTTACGGTGGTGTCGATTGTGTGGAAGCTGGGGGCCCTCCGGCCGGAGCAGGTTGTGGTGGTTATGTCGTCGGTGAAACCGTTAAACTCCTCAAGGAATTAAATGCCTTTGATGAGTATGACATCATTTTATTTGACGTATTAGGAGACGTGGTTTGTGGTGGTTTTGCGGCCCCATTAAACTATTCTGACTATTGTTTAATCGTGACTGACAATGGTTTTGATGCCTTATTTGCAGCGAATCGCATTGCAGCTTCCGTCAAAGAAAAAGCCCGTACCCATCCCCTACGATTAGCTGGTTTAATTGGTAATCGTACTTCTAAGCGGGATCTAATTGATAAGTACGTAGAAACGGTGCCCATGCCGGTGCTCGAAATTTTGCCCTTAATTGAAGATATTCGGGTCTCTAGGGTCAAAGGTAAAACCCTTTTTGAAATGGCAGAAACTGATCCTTCATTGGAATATGTTTGTCAGTATTACCTGAATATTGCTGACCAAATTTTAGCCATGCCAGAGGGAGTGGTACCCAGTAATGCCCCCGATCGCGAGCTATTTTCCTTGCTTTCTGATTTTTATCTCAATCCGGTTACCCCCCAAGTCCAAGCTCCAGAACTAGACTTAATGATGGTGTAATCTTTAGGGATCAAGGGCAGTTATTTTGGTAGATTTAAATTATCGCTAAATGTTCGTCCTTTGATTGTGAGATGAATCCTATGAGCTTTTTTGAAAAAGTAACTACTACCCTTCAGCAAAAATGGTTAGCTTATTTTAAAGCTAATCAGGAATGGTTAACTATTGATAAAACTGGTTGGGTGAATACCCCTGAGGGGGGCCAAAGACCTCCTTCTTACCTCATTATTGGGGTGGTTAACGCCCTAGAACCCCGATTATCTGATTTAATGATTCCGTTCTGTAAGCTGAATCCTGAACCCGATCGCTTAATTGATGTACTGGGTTTAAATTTTGATCCAGAACAAACCGCAGCCATTAACACCGCTGTAGCGATGACAACTAATGGTCATAACCAAGTTTCAGAGGAGTCCCACGATTCTTTTAATGAGTTAGGACAAGAACTGGATCTTGATTTAGCTGGGGTTAATTAGGGATTAATTAAATAGATCCAGGGCGATGATTTAAGGTTTAAGGTTAATTTTTATTCAGCCATAAATTTTCTGAATCTCTGAATCATTGTGATATTGGTTATATGATCAATAGGTTATCAATATTTTCTAATTGAAATAATTCCAATTAAAACAAACTGAAAACGGGTATTTATTTCCTGTAATTTAATCTTTTTTGATCTTAATAATTTAGATATTAATTAATTAAATTAATTTGATTGATTTGATTGATATTTATCTTAAACAAAGATTCTGATTAAAATGGCTTAATTATTTATCACCATCAAATAATAATCTTCAATGATTAGTACCCGTTTTCTATTAAACTAAATTCAAATTAATTCAATTAAATACTGAATGTCGGATCAGCGATCGCTCTTTAATAGTGGGCTTCTAAGAGATTTTTGTAAATCTTTGCCCATCGCTGGCCTAGAAGGGCATAATTTAGTTGATTGGTAGAGTAAATAGGTTCAATTAGGTTTAATTAGTTTCCAAAAGCCGATAGCCAGAAAAGTTGTAAAGATGGGATTAAGCTTTTGATTGGTTTTAGCCTTCAATTAACTACAATTTATTGAGTTGTTGAGGTTTTAAGTTAGTTATTTTTGATGAAAATTCAATCAAAATCCAATAAAAATTGAATTCCATGACGGAAATTAGAATTTCAAGTTAAAAACTTACATGTAAGTTTTTAAACTAGAAATTCCATAGCAATTTAAAATTCAAATTCAAATTCAAAATTGTGGTACTGGGTTAAGTTTTAATGGTGTGTTCGTTCAACAAAAATTTAGTTTTCAACTCTAGCTTGTAAATAGCTTTAAAGCTTTTTAACTTTTAACTTTTAACTTTAAAATTTTTGTTTTACTTTGGTTAACGCCCCTCACCCCTATGCCCAACCAATGATGATTCAACATAATTGTCATCGGTATTACCAGTCCATACTATTAACCTGAATTAACCGCGATCGCGTAAGTCCCATGACGATTGACGGAGCATTAACCCCATCCCATCATGTTTGTCTGCGAATGAGATTCCAAGGATTAAATGATTCGCCAGATTATCAGAATTGAATTTTTAATTAAGAATTTTTAGTGCAGCATTTTTAATTAAGAATTTTTAATTCAATACTCTAAATTCAATACTTTAAATTCACCACTGTTTAGCCTTATTCACCTAGGAGAAATTAACCATGACCGTTGCCCAAGCCCCTGATACTTCCAATCTTAGTTTTGATTGTGAAAGCGGAAATTACCATACCTTTTGCCCCATCAGTTGCGTTTCCTGGCTTTATCAAAAAATTGAAGATAGTTTTTTTCTGGTGATTGGCACTAAAACCTGTGGTTACTTTCTCCAAAATGCGATGGGGGTCATGATTTTTGCCGAACCCCGTTACGCTATGGCAGAGCTAGAAGAAGGGGATATTTCTGCGAAGTTAAGTGATTATGAAGAGCTAAAACGCTTATGTGAGCAGATTAAACGCGATCGCAACCCCAGCGTAATCGTTTGGATTGGCACCTGCACCACCGAAATTATTAAAATGGATTTAGAAGGTCTAGCTCCCCAGATTGAAGCAGAGTTAGGCATCCCGATCGTGACTGCCCGGGCCAATGGTTTAGACTATGCCTTTACCCAAGGGGAAGATACCGTTTTAGCCGCAATGGCAAATCGCTGTCCTAGTAAACAACCTAAGGACGAAGCTCCTCGCGAAAATCCCATTAATAAACTCCTGAGTTTTGGCCGCAAAGGGGAAGAAAAACCACCAGAAACCGAATATGTGGATCATCCTCCTTTAGTGTTATTTGGTTCTGTGCCTGACCCGATCGTGACTAACTTGACCCTAGAATTAAAAAAACAAGGGATCAAAGTAGCGGGTTGGCTCCCAGAAAAACGGTTTACTGAATTACCAGTGATTGAAGAAGGTTATTACGCAGTGGGGGTAAATCCCTTTTTGAGTCGTACTGCCACCGCGTTAATGCGTCGTCGTAAGTGTAAATTAATTGGTGCCCCCTTCCCGATCGGGCCCGATGGCACCAGAGCTTGGATTGAAAAAATCTGTTCTGTGTTCGGCATTGAACCCCAAGGTTTAGAAGAGCGTGAACAACATGTTTGGGCTGGGGTTCAGGAATATTTGGATATTCTCAAAGGTAAATCCGTATTTTTCATGGGGGATAATCTCCTCGAAATTTCCTTAGCACGGTTCCTGGTCAGGGCGGGTATGACTTGCCAAGAAATTGGGATTCCTTACATGGATAAACGCTATCAAAAAGCCGAGTTAGATTTACTCGAAAAAACCTGTAATGAAATGGGGGTAACTCTACCCACCATCATCGAAAAACCCGATAACTATAATCAAATTCAACGCATTTATAATCTCCATCCTGATTTAGTCATCACTGGCATGGCCCATGCCAATCCCCTAGAAGCCAGAGGCATCAATACTAAATGGTCAGTGGAATTTACCTTTGCCATGATCCATGGGTTTACTAACGCTAGGGATATTCTGGAATTAGCTACCCGTCCCCTCCGCCGTAACGAAAAATTGAAAGATTTAGGTTGGGAAAAACTTGTGGAAGTTTAAGTTTCGTTTAATTGGCTTGAATCTGCCTGAATAATAGCTCATGGGTAAGGTTGAACCTTAGGTTTAGCCTTACTTTGGGATTGGGGAGCAAATATCCATCCTAGTCATTCTAGGAATAAGAATTTAATAACATCTAAAACTTAAATATCGATGGGTTACGCTCCCTTGAAGGATACCCTACAAATTTCTAAGTTATTTAATTCACGATCCTTAGTCATGTGTTTATACCAAAACCGTTTTGTTTAGTATGGGAAAATAATCTTTATTTCAATTGTTG
>JAAUPO010000399.1 GCA_012033095.1 Synechococcaceae cyanobacterium RL_1_2
CGGGCCACCACGAATCAAATAGGTTTGACTAGGCAAAAAACCACCATTAAGTATTTCATCAAGGCCTTTAATATTAGTATTTAATCGTTTAACTATCATGCTTTAGCCCTAAGCCTGTTGTTCTATCATACTATTATTACACTTCGGTTCCTTCCTCTAAAAATCCCTTAACAATTATCATGAAAAGAACTTTTTTATCTTCGTTTTAGGCTGAATCGCGATCATTAATTTCTATTTGTTAATTTTTATTTGTTAATTGCATCAAATTCCCCGGTCATCAAAAATAAATCCTGATAAATTCTGATAAATTTTGGCATCATCTAAGTTTGAAGATGATTGTTAGCAAGGATGTTAGAGGCTGTTTATCAAGTCAATTGAATTTGCATTTTGTCCCCTAAATCCCTAAATTTGGTGGACTTTTAATGATTTACTAGAAATTTCTCCCCAAAAATTGGGGGCAGGGGGGCTTTAATTTCTCCCCAAAAATTGGGTGCGAGGGGGCTTTATAAATAAGCTTTTATCGCTAGGACTAGATTTACTAAAATTGTCTCATCGTAAAGCTTTTAAAGCTAATGAATTTAAAAATCTAATGCTTAGACATATTGTTCAATGATTTTAAAACTAAAGAAATATTTGATAAGAACCAACATCAATTATTATTTTTAGGTTTATTGTTTTGATTGAATAATTTCAGGAAAAATATATAGTTTAAACTAGTTTAAAACTAGGCAAAACCAGTTTAATCCTAGCTAAACTAATGGCATTAATCGTTGTAATGATAATTTATCAACCTTAAATGGCCTTCCTATAATGGAACATAATTAATCTTCCAGAGCTTATTCATGAAGTGATTCAGACTACAATAAACTGTGATCTTTATCCCTGGTTTTAGTTTGTGAGTAGTTTACAGAATAAAGTGTTAAATATTGGTTGGCTCTACCCCAATTTGATGAGCACCTATGGCGATCGCGGTAATGTAATTTGTTTGCAACGGCGATGTGAATGGCGGGGTATGGAAGTAAAAATAACTAAACTAGATCAAACGGTGGGAGTGGAAGCTTTTGAAGGGATTGATTTAATTGTGGGTGGGGGAGCCCAGGATCGACAACAGGCGATCGTAATGCGGGATCTCCAAGGGGCAAAATCTGCCCAATTAATTAAAATGTTGCGGAGTGGAGTACCGGGGGTGTTTACCTGTGGCTCTCCCCAACTATTAGGGAAATATTATGAACCAGGCTGGGAACAACGGATTGAGGGTTTAGGTTTTTTGGATATGGTAAGTAAACATCCTGGGCCCCACAGTCAGCGGTGTATTGGCAACGTTGTATTTGAAATTACTGCCGAACCCCTCGCTTCCGAACTAACGACCTTATTAGGGGGAAAAAAACCCATTGTGGTCGGGTTTGAAAACCATGGCGGCCGTACTTATTTGGACAAAACTATCCCCCTGGGCCAAGTCATTACCGGCTATGGCAACAATGGGGAAGACGGGGGAGAAGGGGCATTTGCCTATGCCGCGATCGCCACCTATGCCCATGGGCCCTTATTACCCAAAAATCCCTTTATTGCCGATTGGATGATTATAAAAGCCCTAAAAAATAAATATGATCTAGAGGTAACCCTTGAACCGTTATTAGATCCGTTGGTGGAGGAAGCACGGCTAGCGATGTTTAAAAAACTCAAGCTAGAGCATTTAGCCTAGGGTTTCAATTTGGGTGGCGATATTATCTTTATATCTTGCCCTAACTACTAGGACAAAAGTTGCGCCAAAAACGGTAAATAGGTCTGAGAGCTTTACGCGGTAAAGATTACAACCGATTTCATTATAGTGCTTATGTGGCAAGGGTTTAAGGTTTTTGTCCTGTAGTTAGTATCTTACATTGAATTACGTGGGAAACCATTTACGCGATCGCCTGGGGGCAGGGAGAGGTGCGGCTCCACCGTGATCTTCAAGATAACCCATAGGAAATAACGCGATCGGGATGATGGCAGGGGAGATACTCAAAACCCGATGATCCCCCAAAAAAAGCCTTACAGGAACATCCTTATCCTGAGATCCCTAGTTCTATGGTGTAGATTATGGTTGGTGCTGACGGAAATAAACCATTTTTATCAAAAAAAACGGAACGAAGTAATCACCCCATGGAATATCGTCGCTTTGGCAAAACGAACTTTTCTTTGTCGGTATTTTCCGTCGGAACGATGAGGTGCTTAAGTTCCTTCACTAATTTTGAACACACGATTGTTAGGGCCCTAGAGTTAGGGGTTAACCATATCGAAACCGCTAGTAGTTATGGTGATAGTGAAATTTATTTAGGCAAAACCATCAAAGCCCTCACCCGCTATCGTCGGGCGGAATTATTTATTACAACTAAATTTTTACCCACCAGCGATCGCGTCAGATGGCCCAATGGATTGATCAATCCTTACACAATTTACAAACAGACTATTTAGATGGAGTCGCGATCCATGGTCTCAATACCTGGGAGCATTTTCGCCAGATCCAAGATCAAGAAGGGGGTATCCAGGCCCTACTTCAAGCCAGAAGACAGGGCAAAATACGCCATTTAGGTTTTTCTAGCCATGGTTCCCTAGAACTAATTTTGACCGCCCTCAAGACCCAATTATTTGAATTTATTAATCTTCATTATTATTATTTCTTCCAGCATAACTGGCCCGCCGTCGCCGCAGCCCATGACCAAGATTTAGGCATTTTTATTATTTCCCCAGCGGATAAGGGAGGCCAACTCCATACCCCTTCTGCCACCCTGCAACAACTCTGCGCCCCCTTAACCCCCTTAGGTTTTAATTATCGATTTTTGTTAAGTAATCCTTGGATTACCACCCTCAGCACCGGCCCCGCTAATCCCCAAGAATTGGCTAGTATTGTGCCGTTTATGGATCAGGTGGAGCCCCTATCGGATTTAGAATTAACCATTGAATCCCGTCTGAATCTGCATTTACGCCAAGTATTACAGAGCGATCGCTGTAGTCAATGCTATGAATGTTTACCCTGCCCAGAACAAATCCCCATCCCAGAATTATTAAGGCTCAGAAATTTGGCCGTTGCCTACGATCTGGAAAACTATGGCAAATATCGCTATCAAATGATTGAAAATGCTGGCCATTGGTTTCCTGGCCGTCGGGGCGATCGCTGTACCGAATGCGGCGACTGTTTACCCCGGTGTCCAGAACAACTAAATATTCCCCAATTACTCCAAGATACCCACGATCGATTACAAGGTTCTCCTCGGCGAAGATTATGGCAAAATTAACAACAAAACTTCCTAAATCGAACAGATTAAAAAATATTGAAAAATGCTTCAAACAGGAAAAAAAATCCCAATTTGCCCCCTAAATCCACCAAATTTTCCAACAGCGTTTCATTTGAAAAATGAATTGGGTCACTGATAGTGAAATTTGCAGGACACAATAATAATTTCATCATCAGGGCAATGGTTTCTAAGGGGAGGATATATCCTTAAAAAGCTTGCTCAGATAGGGTTTTGCCGCTACTTTTATCGAAAATCGGTTCAACGCTTGTTTAACAATGCTTTCCAGGCTGTATCCAGCCTTTAACAATCCAGTCCCCCATAATAAAGTTCGGCAA
>JAAUPO010000400.1 GCA_012033095.1 Synechococcaceae cyanobacterium RL_1_2
GCCAATCAACCCTCATTCTCAAATTGCAGATACGGGCAAAGGTTTACCTGAGGATCTGGATTGGGAGGAGGCCACCTCCCTCGGTCTGAAGTTAGTACGAATTTTGACGGATCAGCTCGATGGCACTATGGAGGTGGAAAGCTCCCCCACTGGCACTTGTTTTACTTTATATTTCCCCATCGATGAGGGTTAAGTTATAAACTTTCCCGGTAGTCCTATACAAGTAAGAATCAGGAAGATTAAACCCTTTGATCATCAAGTATCCTAGGTCTAAATATCCTTACCGCTTTAGCACTACCCTTCCTCTTTTTTGAGGGAGATTGTAGGAGATTGAAGGGGATCTTTGTCCATCAACTTGATGAGAATTCTATAAAATTTCCCGTAGATAATGGGCCGTATAGGATGTGGGGTGCTGGGCTACCTCCTCCGGTGTGCCTTCTACCATGATGGTGCCGCCGCGATCGCCCCCCTCAGGGCCAAGATCAATTAACCAATCAGCACAGCGAATTACATCTAGGTTATGTTCAATTACCACAATGGAGTTGCCTTTATCGGTGAGCCGCTGTAGCACGTTTAAGAGGTGGTGCACATCATAGAATGATAGCCCGGTGGTGGGTTCATCAATTAAATAGAGGGTTTTGCCCGTGGCTCGACGGGATAGTTCGGAGGCTAATTTTACCCGTTGGGCTTCTCCCCCCGATAGGGTGGGGGCGGGTTGGCCTAGCTTGACATAACCTAATCCCACATCCACTAAAGTCTCTAGCTTCGTAGCCGCTTTAGGAATATTTTCAAATAACTCTAACCCCTCCTCCACGGTCATATCCAGTACATCGGCAATGGATTTACCTTTATATTTCACTTGCAACGTTTCCCGGTTATAGCGATGGCCTTTGCATACTTCGCACTCTACGTACACATCGGGTAAAAAGTTCATTTCAATGACATTCATCCCCTGCCCATTACAGGCTTCACACCGTCCCCCTTTGATATTGAAGGAAAATTGTCCTGGCTTATAACCCCTGGCTTTGGCTTCGATGGTTTGGGTAAATACTTCCCGAATCGGATCAAAGGCTTTGGTATAGGTTACCGGATTCGATCGCGGTGTGCGGCCAATGGGGGATTGATCGATCACGATCACCTTATCAATGTTACTCACCCCCACCACGCGATCGAGGTTTTCGGAAAGGCCGTCAATCCATGGAGATGGTGATCCAAAGCCGGATGAAGTAGCTCATTAATCAGGGTTGATTTCCCCGATCCCGACACCCCAGTTACACAGACCAATTTCCCTAGGGGGATGGTGACATCAATATTTTTTAAATTATTTAGATGACAATTGCTGAGCACGAGGGATTTACCATTGCCCGGCCGACGTTTAGTGGGGGTAGAAATACTTTTTTGCTTGGATAGATAAAGCCCCGTCAAGGAATTGGGATTATCTAAAATATCCTGGAGCTGGCCATGGGCAACGATCTCCCCCCCATGGATTCCCGCCTTAGGGCCAATATCGACAATGTAATCCGCTGCGTGCATGGTATCTTCGTCATGCTCCACCACGATCAACGTATTGCCCAGATCCCGCAGGCGTTCTAGGGTTTTGAGCAGACGACTATTATCCCGTTGGTGTAGTCCAATACTTGGTTCATCTAACACGTATAACACCCCAGTCAAGCCAGAGCCGATCTGGGTGGCTAAACGAATACGCTGGGATTCTCCGCCGGAGAGGGTTTTGGCAGTACGATCGAGGCTCAGGTAATCTAAGCCCACATCTAATAAAAATTTTAACCGGGCCTTAATTTCCTTGAGGGCTAGTTCCCCAATCAATTTTTGCCGATCGCTTAATTCCAAATGTTCTAGACGATGGAGGGTTTCCCGCACGTTCACACTGGTGAGATCGTAGATATTATATTGGCCTAATTTCACCCCTAGGGCTTCGGGTTTGAGGCGTTTCCCCTGACAATATTCACAGGGTTGGTCAACGATATATTTTTCTAGTTTTTCCTTGAGGCGATCGGAGTTGCTTTCTTCGTATTGTTTTTCCAGCATCTGGATAATGCCTTTGTAGCTACGGTAATAGCCTCCGTTATCATAGCGGCCTCCTCCTTCATAGTAAATTTTTTCCTCCATACCATAGAGCAATACCTGCTGTTGCTGGGCTGTCAATTGTTCCCAGGGGGTACGAATATCAAAATCGTAGAGTTCCCCCACCGCTTCAAATAGGGATAGATAGTAACTGGTATCTCGATCGCTCAACGGCGCGATCGCTGAATAGAGCGGTTGTTTCGGGTTAGGAATGATCAAGTTTGGGGCAAAGGTACGGAGATGGCCCAAACCGTGGCAATGGCTACAGGCTCCGTAGGGGGAGTTAAAGGAAAATAACCGGGGAGATAGATCCGTCATCACCGCCCCATGATCGGGACAGGCAAAATTTTCCGAAAAAATTAATTGCTGGGGTTCTCCTTCCGTAGTGATAATATCCACCATCACCAACCCATCGGCATGGCGTAAACAGGTGGTTAGGGAATCCACTAAGCGTTCTTGAATGCCATCCTTTTTAATGAGGCGATCGACCACAATTTCAATATCGTGGCTTTTATTTTTCTTTAACTCGATATTGTCCGTTAATTCGCGAATTTCTCCATTGATCCGCACCCGCACAAAACCCTCCGCCGCTAAGCTCGATAATAATTTGGCGTGGGTTCCCCGTTTGCCCTGCACCACTGGAGATAACAGGTTAAATTTAGTGCGATCGGGTAGCTCCATAATCAGATCACACATCTGATCAATGGTTTGGGGAGCAATGTTTTTACCACAGGTGGGACAATGGGGAGCCCCCGCTCGACCAAATAATAGTCTTAGATAATCATAAATTTCTGTGACCGTTCCCACCGTCGATCGCGGATTATGGGAAGTGGATTTTTGATCAATGGAAATGGCCGGTGATAATCCCTCGATCGCGTCCACATCCGGTTTATTTAACTGGCCTAAAAATTGGCGGGCATAGGCGCTGAGGGATTCGACATAACGCCGTTGACCCTCCGCAAAAATGGTATCAAAGGCCAAGGAAGACTTGCCAGAACCAGAAACCCCCGTAAACACGATCATTTGATTGCGGGGTAAATCAAGATCCACATCTTTGAGGTTATGCTGTCTGGCTCCCCGAATACGAATGAGATCTTCTTGGTTCATGGCTTCTGTGTACTTTAGCTCGCAACAATTACAGCTTCTTAATGTAACAGATTGTTAACCAGTCTGCCCTGACTCCAACCATGAAGTTAGGGCCATAATTCCAGGGATTGTGAGGGATCGATTGTCCTCAACCTCAACCAAATAACACTTTGTTACTTCTAGGCTGTCTTATCCCAAATCCGGGGACTGGATTGTTAAAGGAGGGTACAGCCTGGAAAGCATTGTTAAACAAGCGTTGAACCGATTTTTGACAAAAATAGCGGCAAAACCCTATCTGAGCAAGCTTTAAGGATATATCCTCCCCTTAGAAACCATTGCCGGGAGCTTGTGCGTAAGTCCTAACTATATTTAGGATCGTGAATTAAATAACTTAGAAATTTGTAGGGTATCTTTCAAGGGAGCTT
>JAAUPO010000401.1 GCA_012033095.1 Synechococcaceae cyanobacterium RL_1_2
TCTTTTCCTCTCTTGCTTTTTCTCGATTATTTTATCTTCTTCTTTCTATGCACACCTTTAGTACAAAAGAATTATATTTAAACCGATGATACCTGCTGAATGTAGGATAAATAGAGCTAAAAGTATGCCATAGCAACAAGTAACTATCCCATACTAAATTAAAGTGACTATAACTTAGAAATTTGTACGGTATCCTTCAAGGGAGCGTAAACCATCGATATTTAAGTTTTAGATGTTATTAAATTCTTATTCCTTACGCAAAAATTTCGATTCTGTCCTAGGAACCATGATGTTTGGGGACAATCGCTCAAACAAGTCCCTCCAATTTGGGGGATTTGGGGGGCTTGTGCGTAAGTCCTAAAAGCCTTATATGACAAAGATTTGACTTCAAAATAGGGTAGTGCTAAAGCGGTAAGGATATTTAGACCTAGGATAATTGCTTATCAATCGATTTAAGCTTCCTGATCCTTACCTGTATAGGACGACCCAAAATAGTTAAATGATTGATATAGGTTTAGGGAATTTTACCCCCTTTGACGTAATATCCTTACTTCTAGAGGAATCCCCTTAGTATGGCTTGGCGTAAATTTACAATCTATTTTCTATTCCTTGAGTAAGAATTAAGAAGAAAGAAGTAATATTATTTACTGCTAATTGAGCACTAGACCATTTGAACACTAGACCATGAACTTACACCATCCATACTAAGGAGTGTCATCAAGCATTAAAACGTTGATCCTGAGCCAGGTTCAGAAAGTATAGTTTTAAACTTTAAACTGAAATCCTTAGCTAAGAAGAGTTTCAGGTTTAATGATGACAGACTCTAGTTTATACTCGACTTACTGCCCGCCCGAGCTGATTGTAGGATTGATTGTAATCAATAATAGCCCTCGTTAAGTTGCCCCGCGCACTGGTCAGTTCTGATTGAGCTTGAATAACATCCGTTTGGGTGCCTACCCCTGCTTGAAAACGTAAACGGGCTAGACGTAAGCTTTCTTCCGCTAAGGATAGGGCTTGGGTCGCGGTTTGAATGTTATTTTCATTAGCTTTTAAGCCATAAAAAGCGGTCTCAACTTCTAAGCGTACCTGGTTTTTTTGGTCAGCAAACCGAGTTTCAGAAATTTCACTATTAATTTCCTGTTGATTTTTCTGAGCTTTAGCTGCACCCCCATCAAATAATGACCACTGCATTCTAGCCCCAACACTATAACCGTTCGCACTATTCAGGCTATCGTCTAACTCGTCCAAGTAGTTATAGTTAGCAAAGACACTAACTTGGGGTTTGGTGGCAGACAGAGCAATTTTTTTCTGTTCTAGGTTGATGTTGCGTTGGGCCAAGAATTGATCTAATTCTGCTCGGTTTTTATAGGCCAAGACTAAGGTTTCTTCGAGGGATTTTTCCCAGGTTGCGGCTTTTTCAATTTTATCGGCAGCAGTAAGTTTGGTATTTTCATCAATGCTTAATACCTGGGCTAAACTTTGTTGAGCCGACTTTTGACTGGCTAGGGCTAGGGTTAGTTCTTGATTGGCATTGGCTAAATCCACGTCTGCCCGGAGAGTATCAAATTTAGTCCCTAAACCTGCCCTTTCTAGGAGTTGAGCATCTTTGAGGGTTTGTTTTGCGTCTTCTACCGCAGCTTGTTGGATTTCAACTTGGGCATCGGCATCCTGCAGATTGTAGTAAGCATCTGATACTTCAAAATAGGTTTCTTCGCTTAAACGATCTACATCTAATTCGTTAAATTTGATGCGCTCTTCGGCGACGCGAATTTGGGAGGGAATTCTGCCGCCGGTGAGTACGTTGTAGGTTAATTCAACCCGGCCGGTGAGGGATCTGGTGGTGGTATCCTGTACCCCTGTTACACCACTAAACGCAGCCGATCGCGCTAAGGATAATTCTGTATTCGCTGAATCCGTTTGGGTTAGATCTACCTGGGTAGTTAACTGGGGATATTTTGCTGCGAGGGCTTCTTTGAGTTGTTGTCTGGCTAATTCAAGATTGAGTTGGCCTTCCTGTAAATTTTTATTGTTTTCCACCGCGATCGCGATCGCCTGATCCAGGGTGATGGGTTGGATCGCATCAATACTAACTTCTTCGATGGTGCTAGGGCGATCGAGGCGTTCTGGCTTAGGCCGCACGTCCTCAAGTAGGATCGTCGTATCCGATTGCACATCCTTTTGCTTTGGTTCCGGATTAACCGAGGCTTGTGCTGGCTCTTCTACCTTATCGGCTGGAGGTGTTTTTTGTGATTCGATGGGTGGTTGTACATTGGCAGGCTCTACGCCCTCCACCACTTGGCCCAGGCCTGAATTCTTGCGACTATTTTCGGTGGTAGGGGTTGTTGCGATCATTCCCTGGGGTGATTGGGCGATCGGTCTAGAGGGTTGAACCACATCTAAACTCAATTCGTAATCCTGGGGATTAAGTGCCACCCTACTGCGATCGAGGTTGCCGGTTAACGTCTTAATGATCTCTGCTTGATCCAGCCCCGTTAATTCCCTCGATGGAGTACTAATTACCGTGGATGCACCTTGGGAACTAGCTACTGTGGAATTAGGGGATATTTGATTTAAGGCGAGTTGGTAACGGGAATTACTAGGGACGCGATCGCCATTAGCCACAGAATTTGTGACCAGTTTATTTTGAGTTGACTGACTTCGGTCCTGATTACCCAGATTAAGTTTGGGGGAAAAAGAAGTAAGAGCGATCGGGGATTGAACTTTAATTTGCGTCGGTGATTCACCACGATAATTTAAACCACTATGATCCTGCTTAAAACCAAAGGAAACGCCTTGGGGTGCTAAATCAAAACTAGGTACATTGGCCCCGGAACTTTGGCCCATGGTTGCATTAATGGCTCTGGGGCTAGTGAGGGGTTCTTTGCTAAGGTTTTTCCCTTTAATAACTGTAGAGTCTAGGGCTATTTGCTTCGCCTCCTTCTCAGGAGAAGATTCCTGGGTAGGGCTATAGGTTGCATAAAGAAGTAAAAACACTAAGCCAGTACCAACACTGGTGACATAACGGGGTTGAATTTAGCATGGTTTTAATTTACAGATAGCAACAAGCTCAACATAACAAAGGAACAACAAAGGTCAACCGGACTTAATAGGTAATTCTATCCTTTTTCCTTTATCAAACGGTTTAATCACATAATATCGGATCAAAGAAAATCATGATCAAATCCATTACTTCCCCTTCGCCATATCAAGCCCATCAATAATTCAGCTTTAATAGGCAGAACCTTAGGGCTTAGCCAAGCTTAAGTCCGAATGATAATCATAGCAAGAAGATTTCATCACTTGTAGGACTTACCCACAAGCCCCCTAAATCCCCCAAATTTGGGAGCCTTGCTTGTAGGTCCTAAAATAGTTTTGTTTTAACAATCTTTTTCAAAAGTTTGGACACTTTTTTTTGACGAAGATACAAGGCTTACGAGGCAAGATCTCCCGCCTTTCCCGATTTAATTGGCTGTCTGCAATTTCGCTGACTTGACTTTAAATTAAGACTTAAAGAAATTAAGACTTAAAGACAATGGCTTATACGAGGAAAAGGATACGAGCCTTAAAAACTGTCCGGAG
>JAAUPO010000402.1 GCA_012033095.1 Synechococcaceae cyanobacterium RL_1_2
ACCAAAACCTTAGAGGGGGACAAGCTACTTCGATCGTTTATATAACAATGGTTTCAGCGATTAAATTATCAGAACAATAAAACTGCTTTTTCTACATAATGACTTCCGTATCAATGGCAAAATCATTGGAAAGGCTTATTTTTCGTTAGTCAAATAATTGTGAGGACAATATCCCATCTTCATTCTCAACACAAATCAAATACTACAGTTGTGATATAAGGGTTTGATGCCTGTTGTCCCCTTTTAAGATCTGAAACTCTTCTTAGCTAAGGATTTCAGTTTAAAACTATACTTTCTGAACCTGGCTCAGGATCAACGTTTTAATGCTAATTGATGACACTCCCTAGTGCATTGTTGGTAGTGCCAAACGTGTAAGGATATTTAGACCTAGGATAATTGATTATCAAAGGGGTTAATCCTCCTGATCCTTACTTGTATAAGAGGATGTTTGGAAAGCCCCCCTTGCTCCCCATTCTGGGGGAAATCACCTAGATTTTAATCAATAAAGTCCCCCAAATTGGCAAATTGGGGAATTTAGGGGGCGACTCCACAACATCTGGTACTTTTCAAACACGTTCTAAGAATACTAATTGACTAATGTGGCCCTAGCCATGACAAACATCACAGTAACCTTTGACCGTAATTTCACAATAATCCCCGGTTAAACCTGGGGGCAAGGATGATAAAGAGAGTTGAGGGAAAAAATCTAGGGGAATATCTTTGATTACTCCACACCCTCGACAGACAAAGTGATGGTGGGCTTGAATGTTGGCATCGTAGCGAGTGATGCCTTCCTCCAGCAGTACTTCTTTAAGCAAACCTACCTTTCTTAAGGTTGTGACGGCACTATAAACGCTTGCCTTAGACGCGATCGGTAAGATTTGATTAATATCATGCAAAATATCATCGACGGTGGGATGATCCTGGCGATCGAGTAAATTTAAGTACACAGCCATTCTTTGGGGCGTTACCCGTAAGCCCTTGGCCTGCATTATTTGCTTGATTGTTTTTGTTGAACAATTGTGAACCATACCCAAAAAACGGCGATTTAATCTATGCTTTACTCTTGCTTAAGATAACACCTCTACCTTTTATTTTAAGCCAATTAATCTAGAGATTCCCCTGGAGTCCTTGGGTTAATTAAGACTTAAACTTTCATTAAACGCATTCCAGACCTTGGCCGCATCGCTACTACCCCCTTGGGTAGGCTTACTTTGATCGTTGCCCAACCAAACCCCCGTTACTAGGTTCAGGCTAGGGGCAAAACCTACAAACCAGAGATCAACATTTTGATTGGTGGTACCGGTTTTACCCGCTTCCCCGGCAAGGCGAGGGCTATCAGCGGGTTTGCCCGTACCCGATCGCACCACCTCCGCCATCATGGTAGCCATTTGTTGAGCTACCAGGGGACTAAGTAAAGGTTCTAAGGTATATTCATCGGCGGCTTCATAGATAACGGTGCAAGTGGAAATATCGTTGGAATCTAGACAATCGGAGCTATCCCTTACCCGCTCGATCGCGTAGCTGCGAGGACTGTGTTCACGATTAATGCCCATGCCCTGATTAAAAAAAGGGATATAGGCCGAAGTTATCTCCAACACACTGACCTCCTCACTACCGAGGACAATTGCGGGATCTTGTTCCCTCAGGGTAGAGGAAATGCCTAAACGTTTAGCCATCGCCACCACTTGTTCTAAACCGATCCCCTGGGCGACCCTCAACGCCACACTATTTTCTGATCGCGCCAAACCCTGTTGCATCGTAATCATGGTAGCTCCTCCGCTCCGTTCACAGGCCTTAAATTGTCGTGTCCAAAACAGGGCTGTGCAACTATAGGGGGTGGCTGGGGTAATCCCTTTTTTTTCTAAGGCGGCGGTGTAGGCAAAGACTTTAAACGTTGAACCTGGTTGACGTTTGGCATCGGCCCCCCGGTTATATTGACTTTCACCGTAGTCTATACCCCCCACCATGGAACGAATAGCTCCTGTTTTGCGATCGAGTGAAACGATCGCTCCCTGGGTAATATTACGGCGTTTGCGATCTTCTAACTGGCTTTTAATGGCTGTTTCCGCCGCCTTTTGAGCTTGGAGATCTAAGGTGGTTTCCACAATAAAATTACCTTCTTTGAGTAGTTCCCCCTGGAAAATTCGGTCTAGCTCATTCACCGCATAATCATAGAAGTAGGGAGCTTTGGTACTAGAAAGGATCTTTTTTGCTTCAGGACTGATTTTTAAACGTTTTTACTTTGGCTAAACCTTCTTCGCGATCGCTAATCATCCCCAGCTTGACCATGCGTCCTAACACCAAGTTCCGCTGTTGCTGGGATAGATCTGGGTTTAAAATAGGATTATAACGATTGGGGGCAGGCAAAGAAGCTACTAGGGTTGCGGCTTCCGCTAAATCTAATTCCCCAGCGGATTTCCCAAAATAAAATTGAGCGGCATCTTCAAACCCATAGTTGCCATAACCTAAAAATACTCGGTTCAAATAGGTTAACAGGATTGTATTTTTACTGTGGAATGTCTCTAAACCAGTGGCAACAACCATTTCCCTGATTTTTCGACCCACATTATTGTCTCGACCCACACTCGGATATAGACTGCGGGCTACCTGTTGGGTCAGGGTGCTGGCCCCTTGGGTAAATTCCCCCGCTTGTAATCTGACCTTCACAATGCGGGCTAAACCGATCGGGTCAACCCCAGGATGCCAATAAAAACGACTATCCTCCGACGCAATCAACGCATTAATTAGATCGGGGGAAAAGTCCTTAAGGCGATCTAACTCTTGGTGACGACTAGCGGATAATTCCCGGAGGGGGGTTTTGCTATCCCTGGCATAAATAACCACGGGTTTGGCAATACTATCGGGAATGCGGGCCACGTCGTATTTTGTCCATAAACCAACTAAGGTGAGGGCGGTAGCGGCGGTGGTGGCCCCTAATCCCCATAGTCCATACCGGAGCAACAAGACCCAAGGTGGCGGGGGATTATGGTAGGTAAGGGTAATGGCGTTGAGGAGTTGTTCTGGCCCTAGGGTGACTTCATTCCCATGGCGGAGTTTTAAGCTCTTAACCTTGCGTTTGAGATAATAAACCCCGTTGCTAGATTTTTCGTCAGTTAGGATAAAGCATTGGGGGTACTGACGATCCTTTTGGAGGGAAAAATGGTAACTACTAACGGTCTGTTCAGGAATATGGATATGGTGCTGCCGCGATCGCCCTCCAGTATAGCGATCGGCCACCAACTGATGCTCCGCCATTACCCTACCGTTGCCGTCTTTGACAATTATTTTTGGCACCCTCGCCCCAGGCTTAATCATACGGGCTTGGACATTCTGAATTAACTGAGTGGCCAAACGACTAAGGTTAGTAGGAGGCGGTGATGACGACATAATTATTGTTAATAAATTCAGCTTTAAGGGGTGTAAGTTAAAACATCTCACCCTAAAACTGAAACTAGATAAGCAGGTTTCTTTTATTATGCCCTACAAGTTTCAGGAATCACTTTACGTACAGTTGAAGGAAGAAGAGGGTAAATTATTCAAGTTTTAAATTTTCGAACAAATTTCGAATAAATT
>JAAUPO010000403.1 GCA_012033095.1 Synechococcaceae cyanobacterium RL_1_2
GATACTTTTCAGCCATCCTCTTAGGAATAAGAATTTAATAACATCTAAAACTTAAATATCGATGGTTTACGCTCCCTTGAAGGATACCGTACAAATTTCTAAGTTATTTAATTCACGATCCTAGCGATCGCGAAGGCCATCAACCTAGACTAACTAATTTTTGAGGTGTAACCCCCATGGATAATCCCCGTAAAATCATAACCTTAAGCTCCAAGCATTTAAGATGAAAGGCAGGTAATTTGTGTATTAATCAGGGAGAGTTAAATTTTATGGCGCAATTTAAGACGGGCGATCGGGTGGTGGTTACATCCTTTCCCCCTTTTCTGAAAACGGCCGAACCGATGCCCATGCTTAGACCCCCGGATTTAGTTAAGGTAGGGGAAGAAGGTATTGTGATGGAGGGTCACCCCAAGGACTATTGGGCCGTCAAATTTAACCGTGGGGTGTTTTTGATTGATCAGCAATATTTAACCAAAGTTGAAGTTGATTCAAATCAGACAGTAGAAGGTAATGGCTAGGTTTTTTTCCTTACCTTGGGTCTTAACAGTGCCGTTTGTGTTTAATTTAGTGGCCATTTTAGGTTGTTTAGCCTACGTTGACCATCGCCATCACACCAAACTTAACGGTGGAGTTGCATACCTGTTCTGGAACAACAAAGTCAATATCTGAGGTTAAAGTTAGAACCTAGCCTCCAACAGCAACCAACGCTTAAGCCCCCTGAAACGGAACAATTATTTAAGGAAATGGTCGCCACGACCTCGATCGCCGTCTATGATTGGGAGGAATCAGGCCGTAGTTTAGCCACAGCGACCCTTCCCCCTGGGGAAAAGCCATACTTGCCCGGACACTCCCCAAACTTTGATCCGATGGTGATACAAGACTCAGCCAGGATCATTTTAGAGCGGCTTACCCTCAACCCTACCCTGGAAGGCCAAACCTTTGATGGTTCTTTTCGCTTCAATCAGGAGAAGTATTTTTTTAAAATTTACCGCGATCGCAAGACCAAATCAAAAACCCTGGACAGTGGTGATGGTACTCCCAGCCGATCTAAGTCAACCCATAAATCTCTCCGCTGACTTTGGCTACCCTTTAAACGTCCTCATCATCTCTACTGGTTTAGGGATGGTGGTGCTAACTGGGTGGGGGTTAAGTTGCTGGTTAAACTATGATCTTAGTCAGTTAGGCCGATTTATGGATGGCATCACTAGCCCAGACAAGGATACAGGCCTAGGTGGAAACCAGAAGGAGCATAACCCTAGACTTCAAGAATTTACAGCCCTAGATCATAAAGTTTTATTATTGGCCCAAACCGTAGCCCAGTTGAGGAAGGATTTAGGTCACCTACGCGATCGCCATGATGCTGAGTTAATGGCGGCTAAGCAAGAAACTGAAATTGCGAATCGGGCTAAAAGTGCTTTCATTGGCAACATGAGCCATGAATTACGCACCCCCCTTAATTCCATTATGGTTTCTGCCCAAATTTTGGAGATGGATCATGATTTGTCCATGGAAGCCCAAGAATATGTCACGATCATCTATCAAAGCGGGCAAAACCTATTGCAACTGATTAATAATTTAATTGATCTCTCTCGCTTAGATAATCACCAGTTCAAAGTAGAGTTACAAACCATTGAACTAAAACCATTGCTAATGCAATTAAAGACCCTGTTTAACCCCAAAGCTAAACCTAAGGGCTTAATGCTTAGTTTTTACCTGGGCGATCGCGTACCCCTCCAGTTTCAAAGCGATCCTTTGCGGTTAAAGGAAATTTTAACCAACTTAATTAGGAACGCCATTCAATATACCGATCGCGGCACAGTAATCATCAATGTTGATTTAGCCGATAGCAATCCCATCCATCAGGGCCCATCCTCTTCTTACCATAGTTTCCCTCCTCTCCAGACCATGGCCAATTAATGGTGCAAGTAATTGATACGGGTATTGGTTTAGCTCCAGAAAATTTAAAGATTATATTTGAGCCCTTTAAAAAATTTGAAATTAACCACCAAACCGATGATGGTTTAGGTTTGAGTTTGACCCTCAGTCAAAAATTTGCCCAACTCCTAGGAGGGGCAATTACAGTGGAGAGTCGCCTCCATCAGGGTTCTACCTTCACTCTCCAAATCCGATCGTTTTCATCGCTGAACCCCAGGACAAACCCCAGGAGTCCTTAGACGCAGATATTGCTACCCCAACGGCTACCCCTGTTCCTGCCCTGCTGACGATGGCCGAGCTAAAACGGTTACCCCTACCCTGGTTACAACAGTTTCGCCAGGCTAATATTGAGGGGGATACGGAAGCTATGTTGCTGCTGCTCCATCAAATTCCCCCTGAATTGAGAGCGATCGCCGACAAAATTAATACCCTAATTGACAACTACCAGTTAGAAATATTACTGGAGCTATTTAGCCAATTTTAATGTGGCCGCCCTTCAGAGGAGCAAGAACTCAGTGACCATGATGGGCGATGGGATAGTCAGTGCATTTAGAAGAGGCAGGACTTACGAAAAAATTTCGATTCCTGCCCTGGGCACCATGATGTTTGGTGATATTTGGGGGACTTCATTGGTTAAAATTTAGGTAATTTCCCGCAGAATGGGGGGTAAAGGGGGCTTTTCAAACATCCTTAAGAGGAAATTTGGCATCAACGGTGTCAATCCCAGGATGACAAAAGCCCACGGAGCATTAAAGACCAACAAAATTACGACTCGATCTCATTGGAGTTGTTTAATCTATCCAGGATAATATCCATGGCAATATTGCAACTACCCCATACCAGGCAATAAATTGGGCTAGTATAGGTAACCTGATAGTTAACCTAAATCCGTACGATAACTTTAATCCCACCATTACCGGTTATGTTTGCTGATTTCCCAGCTCCTCCTCCCCCTGCTGATATTCGATTTGAGGCAACAGTACAGCTCGCTTCAACGGTCTCTTCGGAACCAGCGGATTTTTCTAACCGGTTAAGTCTCCCTGTTGACCAAACTATTGCTGTGGCAAACTCTGGAGATGCCGTTACCTGGCCCAACCCAAATCCCTCGATCGCTAGTAACACCTATGCCCCCCAGCCCCCAGCGATCGCGCTATTACCCAGGGAACAAACCACCGCTTTCAGTCCCTCAACGCCGTTTGATTTTAGTCCGATCTGGCCGACGAATAAACGGTTTTATTCCGTACCAGAACGGTTTTTAATTACCCAAAGTCGGGATGGCCAGACCGCAGCCTATAGTTTGGCCAGTACCATGGGGATTCCCATTGATACCATTGATACCATCGAAGTATTTGCCGATCGCCAAGAGTACGATCAGCTCCAAAATTTAGTCAACGCATCGGGGGATGTACTTGTAAATTTTGCCAATTCAATTCTAGCCGCCGATGAACTAGAGGTGGATTTAAATGCCCAATTAGCTACGGCCAACGGCAATGTGGTTTTTACTCGACAACAACAGATCGTTAAAGGGGAAAAATTTGAATATCGTTTTGGGGACAATAGCGGTACTATCTACCAAGCCAAGGGGGAATTAAGTCGTCCGAATGTACTCAATGCCAATCCTAGTTT
>JAAUPO010000031.1 GCA_012033095.1 Synechococcaceae cyanobacterium RL_1_2
ATTTCTCTCAAACCTCCTTTTAACAATCTTTTCCAGTTTTTGTCCTAGTAGTTAGATGATTCAGGTAACATTTTTCTTGGGGACGCTCTTGTGGAGCTATCCCTATTTTTTTTTACCTTTTCATTTTCTCAAACCCTTGCTCTTTCTCTCTCAAAAGCTTCTTGTCCCCTTTTAAGCTGTAATGGCAGTCTTATCTGGGGTAGTTTCTTTGTCTGGTTCTTGGGCTGAGGCCGGTAGTAAAACTAGGGTTAAATAGGATTGATCTTTAAGGCGATAAAATTGGATTTCTCCCCCCAAAAAGTTCATCATTTTCTGGGTTATTAATAAATTTTTATTAGTGATCTTGAGTTGCTGTTCCGGTAGCTCCCAAGTATCTTTTTTGAGTAGATCCAAACCTTTTTGTTTGCGTTTTAATACAATACTTTCATGGATCGATAGCTCAATCATAGAACGTTCCTCCTGACCAATCTGGGTGATGGTTTGGGGTAGGGCCCTAAAACCAATTTCCACGTTACAGCCTTCGGGCGATCGCTCATAGGCCAGCATTAATAATTCAAAGATAATGCACTCGAGCTTAATCCCATCGCAGTAAGCTTTGTATTTACCTTGGTTTTGAATCCGCATCCAGAGCCGTTTTTGTCTAAATAGGGACTCCATCAAATACTGAAGGCGTTGAAGCACACTGGTTAAGGAAACGGATTTGGGACGATGGTGGAGGGCTAATTTTTCTTGATCCAGCACCAGGTTGAGATGGTTAGTGGTTTCTTCCAATTGACGGAGTAATTGCTGTTGGCGAATTTGTCTCAACGATTGGCCTTCCCCTAGGGTTTTACGGAGATAGTTATCCATGGCCACTAGGGCTTCGGTATTGGAACTAATGGATTGGTGTAGTACTTCCAAACATAGATGTTTATACCAATTTAGGATTTGATAGTTTTCCTGCTCGGTCAGGGCGGCGTTATCCCGTTTGCGCATGAACTCTAA
The DNA here is from genome assembly GCA_012033095.1 of Synechococcaceae cyanobacterium RL_1_2. Taxonomy (GTDB): domain Bacteria; phylum Cyanobacteriota; class Cyanobacteriia; order Cyanobacteriales; family JAAUPO01; genus JAAUPO01. Next base: position 985 of record JAAUPO010000031.1, read on the forward strand.
CCAGGCAAACTCCCGAATGAGGATTTTGGCTAGTTTTAAGCGATCGCTCGACCACTCTTCCCCAGCTTCCCCAGCAAATACTAATAATTTTTCAGGGGGGTTTTTCTTCGGAGAATGGAGAGCCATGGTTAATACATCCCCCAGATAATTGATCGATTTCCCAAACCATTGCTTAGTATTGACATCTAGGGCATGCACAGAATCATGGTGAAACCGTCGAGTTTTAATGCTGGCCTGTACGAGGGGATCGGTTTCGATCGCGATCAGGGTATCGCTGGAAAACTCATGGTCTGGCCCAAGATTATTCACACAGGAACTAAATATTCCCGATGACCGGGGGATGGGTTTGCAGATTATGGTCTGGTTTAGGGTTGTCCCAAGAAATAATCATGGCAACTTTGGCATTCAACAAATCCGCGAGGTAGGCGAGCCATTTTTGCTCAAAGCTATCGCGATCGATGGCACTGCTCCAAAACTGACTTAACCCCTCTTTCAGGGTTTGATATTTAAAGGCGAGGGATTTCGCTTGGGTTTGGAGATGTTCAAATTTAATTAATTCCTTAAGGTGGCTCCCTAACTCCTCAAAGACGGCAATGTCAATACTCGACCAACTACGGACTTTTTGATCCGTCACTACAATTAAGCCATCATCATGGTTATTCGTTAAAGGGGCTAAAATTAGGGATTGAATTTGGCTATCCTTTAAAATTTTGTGCCAAAAATTAAGATGATCATCTTCAGCTAAATTTTCGATGGGTAGTAAGGAATTATATTGCCCAACAATTTTTCCCAGGTTTGATGGTCTAGCACTGGTAACTCCTCCGTTAGTTCTCGATGGCTATCCCTAGATTCATAGACTACGGTATAGTCAGCGATGGCTTTGCCCCGACTATGGGGCGGTTGAAGAATAATGAGGTGATCCGCCCCTAAATGTTTTTGAATAAATTGGGAGCATTGATCCATGATTAATTGCCAACTTAAGTCCTGGTGGAAAATCTCTTGGAGCGATCGCTGAATGGTGCGCAGTTGATCTGCCCGACGCATTTTTGCCTCCATATCTTCATTGCCGATTACCATGGTAATCATTTGCCCCATGGAGGTAAGGTATTGTTTTTCGGTGCTTTCCCAGGTGCGCAGTTTTTTGTCCCGGCCCATAATAAAACCCAGTACGTCCTGGCCTAAATTAACGGGAGCGAGTAACAGGGATTTACATTGAAATAGCTGTAGAAGCCGTTCTTGATTTTTTAAGCGGCCTTGGCCTGGGCCGCTACCGATTTGGATTGTGTCCCCTTGGCTCAGGGCTTGATAAAAGTCTGGAAACTCACTGACGTTAATCCCCTCGGCCATTTTTTTGATGTTCTTGGGGTTATGGCTCACCCGATGCCAAAGTACCCTTTTTTCAGGGGAGTACCAATAAATATCCGTACTGTCGGGCCCCAGTAATTCATGGGTGGTTTCGATGATCTTTTCTAGGCGTGCATCGAGGGAAGGTTTTTGATAGATCTGTTTGAGGACATGAAAAACACTTTTAGCCGGTCGAATAATTTTTTCATGTTTACTTTCAACGTCTAAATCGTAGAGGGTACTGGTAAAACTACCGGTAATGGTGGCTAAATGGGCTTTTTCTTCCTCATGGGGGGACACTCCCCACAGATGGGAACTGAGCACGATTACCCCAAAACATTGCCTTTTAAAGCTTAAGGGTAAAATTAAGCTACCTTGAACGTTATGGTTGAGGGCCATTTCTGCCCATTGGCCAGCCCTTTTTTCTTGTCTGAGGTCAGGAATCCCGATGGGTAGTTGCTCAATAATGACTTGTTCCATCACATCCCCGGAATTAATCGCGAAGGTCTTACGAAGAAATGATTTATCTTCTAAGCTACTGATGCCACCTTGGCCCTTGAGTTGATGTTTAACGCGATCGTAGAGCCCAATCCATACCATGCGATAGTCAAAATGATCTTGAAGATGGTTAACCATCGCCTCCGTTAATCGATCTAGGTCATTGCTTTCCCTCAGGGTTTGCAATAATTTGGAAAGGGCAATTAGTTGTTCGTTATTGGTAGTAAGGGAAGAACTAGCATTGGCCATGGTAAATAGCGATGAACGCAGGGGATATAATACGGTTTTATTTTTATCCTAGAGATTTGTTTGATGAAATCATGTGATTCAGGCTAACGCCGACTCTCTAGTGGGAGGATTGGATGATTGTTATCTTTATCTTAAGGGTATTTGCAGAATTGATGGGGGCCTCGCGATCGCAAAACAACAGTATAGAACAACAACAATGATGGGGAATAACTGGTGAAAGCCATACATAGTTTATCTATTACCATCCACCACACCACAATATAAATCAGGAATAGTTAGCATTAGCCCAGGACAACCTACCCCAGCTTAATCACCTCCCCCTCGATGCGCTATGGATCTAACGACACTAATTGTTTTATTTATCTATCTTTTAGGGGTGGTGATCGTTTTCAATATCATGGGTCGCTCCCTGAAAAGTTTTTTGACCATCGGTCTGCATCAGAAGCATTTTAATCAGCAATTAACGGTACAACAACTCACTGAGCAAGTTAGTTTTAAATTTAAATTTTCCGACTATTATCACCATGAACCCTTACCGAATCTGACCCTAGAGATTACGAATAATTCCTTAGAGTATAGTTTTACTCTGTTATGTGAACAGATGAAATGGTTAGAGCCAGGGGAAAAACCGAAAAAAGCTATCCGTTGGATTAGTGGTATGACTAGGGAATTAACGGCTTTCCAGCTACGGAATGTGATCCCACCCCAGGAAACGGTACCGACCATCATTACCCTCAGCGATCGCTTAAAAGCCAACGATGCGGGCATCTTAATGATGGATAGTCCTTTGATTAAATATGAAGATTTAGCCACCTCCTTTGAGGAAGAACAAACTTATCAGTTGAGTTTATGTTTGGAAAAAGTTGCGGCTAATCAGCGATCGGCAGTAAATCCGAGTGTGCACCAATTAACTTGCGAGTTTCAGATTAAGCGGTTACCCCTATTAACGGCGTTGGATTGGCGACCCCGCGATCATAAGAAGAAAAAAAAATAACTAAAAATTCCCCCATCCCCTTACCGGAACAGCCTTGGTTGCTTCAGTTATGCCTTGATACCAAAACCGTTTTGTTTGGTACGGGAAAATAATGTTTATCTCCTTACAAGGGGACAAAGTGGTTGCTTCCTTTACCAATTAACCTTTTTGGGGTTTCGCACCACAAAATAATTAAATGCATTTATGGGCAGAATGATTTGAACATCAATTACAAAATTCTGGGAAAAGGTTGATTTTTCGTTTGTGAATTAATTTTGATGCTGGTTTACGTTTTGATGTTTTACAAAAACTGATCGCTACAAGTCTGATTCTACAAAGCTTTAATCGTACTTGTCCCCCTCTAAGCTGAAATCCTTAGCTAAGAAGAGTTTCAGGTTTAAATGACGACAGACCCTACGTCGTGAAGCTAAAATAATTTTTAATTTTTCCTTCAGCCCGACGATTAACCCATAATTGATTTGATAATTATTCCGAATATTAATTAATTAATTAATTAATCAATAGATTTTTTCCTTATAGTTTTTTTGAATAATTACGGGAAATAAATAGAGCTGAAAACATCCTATAGCGAGAAATAACCATCCCATACTAAATTAAATTGGCCATATCTATAGCAGTCCTAACTAGGTCATAACATGAAGATCCTTACTAGACTTAGCTTTCAATGCACTTAATTGCCATAAGCTATTTAGGATTGCTATGAATTACCTAAACAGGACTTACGCAAAAATTTCGATTCTGTCCCGGCAACCATGATGTTTGGGGAGAATCGCTCAGGCAAGTTCCCCAAATTTGGGGATTTAGGGGACTTATGCGTAAGTTCTACTAAAGAAACAGTTATGGGTTGCCCCGCATTCATTGGGAATCGGGACAACCATCCATCATCAATCCACGTCCTATTTTCTAAACCCGACCCCGGAGCATCATCGCCATTTCATTGGGGGTAGGAGCATTTTCAAGGGCGGTTTCTTCCGTAATGCGTCCTTCTTGGTAAAGATTGTAGAGGGCTTTATTCATCGTAATCATGCCATCAAATTCCCCATCAATCATCAAGTTGACCATTTCTTCATAGTTTCCCTCTTTGATGTAGTCCTTCATGGTTTCAGTATTAACTAAAATGTCATGGTAGGCAGCCCGTTTACCGTCGGTGGTACGACAGAGACCCTGGGCGATAATCGCCACTAACGATTCGGCTAGGGCAATGCGCATTGCGTCTTGTTCTTCGGCGGAGTAAAGGTTTAATACCCGTTCAATGGTTTTAACCGCACTGTTAGTGTGAAGGGTTCCCATGACTAAGTGACCGGTTTGGGCAGCTTTAAGGGCCGTATTAACGGTTTCTTTGTCCCGCATTTCTCCCACCAGAATTAGATCCGGATCTTCCCGTAGGGCGGCTTTGAGGGCATTATCAAATTTGAGAGTATGTTGGCCTACTTCTCGATGCTTAATCAGGGATTTGCGACTTTTATGGACAAATTCCACCGGATCCTCGATCGTGATGATATTTTTAGCGTGTTCTTTATTGATATAGTCCACCATAGCTGCCATGGTGGTGGATTTCCCTGAACCAGTGGGCCCAGTCACTAAAACTAGACCTTTATGGGCATCGGAAATATCTTTAAAAACCGGAGGCAACCGGAGCTGCTCCATGGTCAAAATTTTGAGGGGAATTAACCGTAGCACGTAAGGCTGGCCCCGTGAGGGAATCAAAAATATTGATCCGAATCCGGGCAAAATCGTATTGGGTCGCGCTATCTAAATCGAGGTTATTTTTGAATCGCTGTACTTCGTCTTCTTTAAGAATTTCATAGAGCCAAGCCATGAAGGTGTCATAATCCGTTTCTGGATAGTCCGTCATGATGATTTCGCCCCGTTCCCGCAAGCGGGGGACTTCTCCAACCCCACAATGGACATCGGAACAATCCATTTCATGGGCTTTGAGAATAATTTCTTTGAGGGCTGGCTGGCCTGGCCCTCGCTGGGGAATATTGTTAGGCCGTCTAGATTGGGGGCTAGGGGGAGCGACTGGTGGCGGCGGTGGTGGTGGGGCAGGTCTTCTAGAGGTGCTTTGAAGCATCCTGGTGGCTTCATCCCCTGATTTGGAGCCGCCGGATTTTGCAGAGACTACCTTCGTTACTTCGTCGTCAGAAGTATTCATGGAAGCAGAACGGCGAGGGGGGGCAGGGGGTCTAGAAGGATTTACCATGGTCTATTAATTAATAGGAATGGATCAAAAGTATGGTCAGCTTCGAGCTGCCGTTGGGGCAATGGCTAAATTAAGCTTCAGGCCCTAGTTTAGTATCTTTATATATTACACGGGCGTTAAATCTAAGCGGCAACGTTAAGATTTATTTTGCTTCCCCCTGCATTATAGTTAGGACTTGCGCACAAGCCCCCTAAATTCTCCAAATTTGGGGGACTTGCTTGAACAATTTTCCCCGAACATCCCCAAACGTCATGGTTCCCAGGACAGAATCGAAATTTTTGCGTAAGTCCTGATAGTGATTATTTTGATAAACAATTATGGTTGCAATCTCTGGTAAAACGAAGCTATTGGGTTTAATTGGTTACCCGGTCAGTCATTCCCTTTCTCCTTTGATGCATAATCGGGCGATCGCGGAATTGGGAGTGGATTATGTTTATTTACCCTTTGGTATCAAGCCGGAAAATTTAGCTGGGGGGATAGAGGGTTTAAAAGCTATAGATGTGAAGGGTTTTAGTATTACTATTCCCCACAAGCAAACCATTATGCCTTTATTAGCGGGTATCACGCCACGGGCGACCTTGGTGGGGGCAGTGAACACGGTGTGGCAGGATGATCACGGCCAATGGCAGGGTACTAATACCGATGTGGATGGTTTTTTGGCTCCTTTACATAGTTAGATCGGGATTGGTCAAAGATTAGGCCGATCGTGTTGGGTAATGGTGGCGCAGCTAGGGCAGTGGTAATTGCTTGTATGGAGTTGGGTTGCAAGGAACTGATGGTTGTTGGCCGCGATCGTCTGAGGTTACAACAATTCCTCCAGGGGTGGGAAGGGATGGATTTAAGTATTCATCTTCGGGCCCATACTTGGTCAGAGCTAGAGGGTTTACTTCCCCATGGTGATCTTTTAATTAACACTACCCCCATGGGCATGGATTCTGTGGCGGCGGGGACTCCTGTCCCAGGGGAATTACTGGATTTGTTACCTGCTAACGCGATCGTATACGATCTGATCTATAATCCCCGACCAACTGAATTATTAAAGGATGCAGCTTCTAGGGGGTTAATCGCGATCGATGGATTAGAAATGCTAGCGGTACAAGGGGCTGTGGCCCTATCGTTGTGGCTCCAGCAAGATCCCCCCCTAGACACCATGAAACAATCCTTGATCGATTTTTTCCAAGGATAGGATTAGCTCTCTGCTATTAAATATCATTAAATATCAAAGTTGAAAGTTCTCAAGGGAGAGGAAGCCTAAAAAGCTTGGCAGGATTTAAATTGGGCACTTATAGCAATTTTTCTAAAGTTGATAGACAAAGATCCCCCTCGATCCCCCTTAGGATCGTGAATTAAATAACTTAGAAATTTGTAGGGTATCCTTCAAGGGCGCGTAACCCATCGATATTTAAGTTTTAGATGTTATTAAATTCTTATTCCTAAATTAACCAACGCCCCTTTTTGAGAGCTAAACGAAGCCGAAGCCCTCAAAAATCATTTTTGTAGATTTAGCCTAACAAAATTATCATTGAGTAATAAGGTGATTGTTTTTACTCGGTGCGCTACCATGACTACTTCCCCCGATATTCTTGCGAAGATTGCCGCAACGAAGGAAACTAGAGCGGAGGAGTTAGATCTTAGCGGCACTTACCATAATCGGGGTTCTTTAACCACCATTCCAGAGGAAGTAAGCAAGCTGGAGTGGCTAGTTCGTTTAAAAATTAATTGGCATTACATCAAGGAAATCCCGGAACACCTCAGCCGGCTGACGAACCTCCAAGAGCTTAACCTTAACGACAATCAAATCAAGGAAATTCCAGAACATCTTAGTTGTCTCTCAAACCTTGAATATCTTGGCCTTGGAGTAAATCAAATCAAGGAAATCCCGGAACACCTCAGCCGTCTATCTAAACTTCAACAACTTCGCCTTTGGGACAATCAAATTAAGAAAATCCCAGCATCAGTGGTTAATTTACCCAATCTAATCGCTTTCGATGTTAACGAAAATCCGATCGCGAGTCCCCCACCGGAGATCGTAGCCCAAGGTTTGGAAGGGATGCGCAACTATTTTCAGCAGTTGTGGGAGGAGGGCAGTGATTATCTTTATGAAGCCAAGCTAATTATTGTGGGGGAAGCCGGAGCGGGAAAACTAGTTTAGCGGACAGGATCCAATATCCCGATTGTGGGTTGCAGGAAGAAAGTACCCACGGCATTGATATTCATCCCTGGCAATTTGAGCTAGATCAAGGCCATCATTTTCAAGCCAATATTTGGGATTTTGGGGGCCAGGAAATTTACCATGCTACCCACCAATTTTTCCTCACCCAACGCTCTTTATATATATTGGTGGTGGACGAACGCAAGGAAGACAACGATTTTGATTATTGGTTAAATATCATTGAACTCCTCGGCAAAGATAGCCCGGTGATTATCTTCCAAAACGAAAAAAGCGATCGCCTCCGCAAAATTGATGAACGGGGGCTGCGGGGGCGTTTTCCTAATCTAAAAGAAATTATTTCCTTCAATCTGAAAACCGGGCGATCGAGTAACCCCGATAACCCTAAGAACTTTTATGACTTTTTAGAGTTACTTAAATTTCAACTGCAACAACTGCCCCATGTCGGCGAGGCCCTACCCAAAACTTGGAAAACCTCCGCACCCACATTGAAACCGATCACCGTAACCATATTACGTTACAGCAATATTTAGAACTAGGTGATGAATACGGGTTTAAGACGGAGGAAGATAAATTATCCCTCGTCCGCTACCTCCATGATTTAGGGGTAATTTTACATTTTCAAATAACCGTTTCCTTAACAAAACAGTAATCCTTAACCCCGAATGGGCAACGGCGGGGGTTTACCAAATTTTGAAGCACCCAGAAATTGAAGCGCGGTGTGGTCAGTTTTCCCGTCAGGATCTCCATGATATTTGGGATGACCCCGACCATCGATCGATGCAGGATGAACTATTAGAGTTAATGATCAAATTTAACCTTTGTTATCCCCTACCATCCCCCCAGGGTGATTACCTCAGCCCCCAACTGCTCGACCCCCAACAACCCAAATATCCCTGGAAAGATGAGCAAAACCTAATTTTGCGCTACAAGTACGAATTTATGCCCAAAGGCATGATCACCCAATTAATTGTAGCGATGCACGATTACATCAAAAAACAAAAATATGGGTGGCGCAACGGCGTAATTTTGAAAGAAGGAGCCACCGAAGCAGAAATTATTGAAATTTACAGCCAACAATGCCTTACCCTACGCCTACGGGGCCCCCATAAACGGGATCTATTAACCAAAATTAGTTATGAGATCGATCGCATTCACCACAGCTATCCTGGCATTAGATACGAAAAATTAATTCCCTGTAATTGTAATCAATGCAAAAACTCCCAAGATCCATTTTTATTTCCCCAACAAAAAGTTAAGGACGCATTACATAAAAATAAATTGATCCAGTGCTACCAAAGTTTTGAGGATGTGGCCCCCCGGGAGTTATTGGATGATGTGATTAACCCCAATTTATTATCCTTAGGGGATGAAACTTTCCCCGATCGCTACTACCAACCCATCCAACGCAACCCCGGGGAAATTAACGTTAATGCCCAAAGTAATAACCACCTCCCACAACAAACCACCGCCACCATAACCCAGGAAAAACCTGAACCTTTAGGGGAACTAATCCCCCCTGAACCTAAACTCCCCTCCCTGTTTATTACCACCAGCGTATTTATTTTTTTGATGACCAGTGCCGCTTTAATTGTCCTGGTATTTGCCCAATCTATCCCCCCCATTTCCGTCGCGATCCCGATTATTGCCATGATTTTATTATTCGTCGTTGCTGGTGTGTTTGTCCTGCGATCGACTGGCCAACTCAAGGATGCCTCCACCTTCACCCTGATTCAAAAGGTGCTGACACAATTACCGTTATTCGGCAATATCATTAACGCCTTACTCAAAAAATAACAGCCGATTAATTACACTCCTTTCCACCAATTTAAATATCTCTTTTAAATGTCCCTAATAACCTTGGGCGATCGCGATCATGGCCCAATGAACTAATCATAGTGATAACGGGCTTGCAAATAGTTGAACGACCTAAACCCCTTTCAACCAATCCAAATAACCTTGATAACCCTGCTCGATCGCGATCGCGATAATTTCTGGGGTGTCGTAGGAATGGTGGGCTAAAATTAATTCCTCGATCGCCGCATAATGAACCGCCCGGGCCTTAAGTAGTACCAAAACTTCTTCACTGGTGCCGATCTTCCCATCCCACCAATACATACTGCCAATATTCGGCAAAATTTGAGCACAGCCGATTAATTTAGCCGATAACAATTGTCGGCAAATAGTACGAGCTTCTTCCCCATTGGCAAAGGTAACATGGACTTCCAAAAATTCAGGATTATTCATGGGATGATTTGGGGATAGGGGTTATAGTCAATTTAATTTAGGGAGTGTCATCAATTAGCATTAAAACGTTGATCCTGAGCCAGGTGCAGAAAGTATAGTTTTAAACT
>JAAUPO010000404.1 GCA_012033095.1 Synechococcaceae cyanobacterium RL_1_2
CGTGAATTAAATAACTTAGAAATTTGTAGGGTATCCTTCAAGGGAGCGTAACCCATCGATATTTAAGTTTTAGATGTTATTAAATTCTTATTCCTAAATAGTTAGGACTTACACACAAGCCCTCTAAATCCCCCAAATTTGAGGGACTTACTTGAACGATTGTTCCCAAACATTCCCAAACATCATGGTTTCCAGGACGGAATCGAAATTTTTGCGTAAGTCCTGAGCTAAATTTGTTAGTCCTATACAAATAAGGAGCATGAAGGTTCAACCGATTAACAATCAATTATCCTCGTTCTAAATATCCTTACCCCTTTCGCACTACCCCCAAATTTAATGATCTTATTCGCTGATCCCATGGCCCGATCGCGTAGGATGACGGCAATAGTCGAGTCAGTTGAGTAAAAAGAGTAAAAAGTTTTATGTTTTCCGTCACTGTTGAAGAACGTCAATTTCCCACCTATATTCTCCAGGATGCCGCCGCTAACTCCTCTGTGGAAGTCGTGCCCCAGCGGGGGGGCATCGTGACCTTATGGGAATATCAAGGCCAACCCGTGTTTTACCTCGATCGCGATCGATTCCAAGATCCCCAATTAAGCGTAAGGGGGGGTAATCCCATTTTATTTCCCATTTGCGGTAATGTGCCCAACGATACCTATACCCTCGATGGACAACCATACCAATTAGCCCAACATGGTTTTGCCCGTAATTTACCCTGGGCTGTCTTGGGGCACCATACCGATGGGGCTGCTAGCTTAACCATTACATTAACCCCAACCCCAACAACCCTAGAGGTGTATCCCTTCCAGTTTGAGTTAATTTTCACCTATAAACTCCAGGGAAACACCTTCACGGTAGAACAATCCATCCGCAACCAGAGCGATCGCCCCATGCCCTTTAGCATTGGTTTCCATCCCTATTTTGAAGTGGGTAATAAACAACAATTAACCGTAGAGTTACCCAGTAAGTTCTATCAACAAAAAGATGGGGGTACAGCCTATCCCTTCGATGGCACCATTGATTATCACCAGCCAGAAATTGATATTGCATTTCCCCAATTACACGGTAATACTGCCACCATTATTGACCGCGATCGCGGCAGAAAAACCACCCTCACCTATGACCAAGACTTTAGCACCCTAGTATTTTGGACACTCCAAGGAAAAAACTTTGTCTGTGTTGAACCATGGAGTGGCCCCCGCAACGCCATCAATACAGGCAATCAATTAACGATCTTGGAACCCCAAGGTTCCCTCGATACGTCCATCGCCATCAGCGTAGCCAACCTCTAAGAACGTGTTTGAAACGTATCAAATGTTGTGGAGTCGCCCCCTAAATCCCCTAATTTGAGGGACTTCATTGGTTAAAACCTAGGTAATTTCCCCCAGCATAGGGGGCAAAGGGGGCGGATCAAACATCCTCTAAGGGACATATATTACTACTTAATGATATATTACAATTCGTGGGGTGTGGATTATTAGCCCCCATTGATTAGCCTTATCCTGTAACTATGACGAGTTTAAGAGATTTTTTTGTTTACCAAATTGGAGCTAAATTAATCTGGAGTTTAGAAGCCCTAATTCCTAAATTTTCTCCGATCGGGGATACGCCCTTTTTTGAACGGGAACAATTTGATTGGGTGGAGCCCTTAGAGCAAGACATTGCTTTGATTCAAGGGGAATTAGCCCGCATTTTAGAACACACCGATGCCCTGCCTACCTTCCAGGAAATCTCTGAAGATCAAGCCAACTCCATCGCCCAAGATAATCTGTGGAAAACTTTTTTCCTATATGGTTACGGCTATAAAAACCATCTCAACTGCGAAAAAGCCCCCCACTCCACCCGCCTAGTGGAAGCAATTCCGGGCATGAAAACTGCTTTTTTTCTATTCTCCTGCCAGGGAAACATATTCCTCCCCACCGGGGCCCCTATAAGGGAGTCATTCGTTGTTTGTTAGGGGTCAAAATTCCTGAACCGAAGAACCAATGTGGCCTCAAAGCTGGGGGTGAAATTCGCCATTGGGAAGAAGGGCAATGTATGATTTTGATGATTCCTATCAACATGAAGCCTGGAATAAAACCGATGATATTCGGGTCGTTCTGTTTATTGATATTGTGCGTCCCCTCAAAGCTCCGATGTCTTGGCTCAATCACTTGATTTTACAGGCGATCACTTGGTCTCCCTTTGTGCAAGATGCCAATGAAAACGCTAGGGCATGGGAGAAAAAACTAGAGCAAGTGATGAATCGTTAAATCTCAGTTTAGCCTGGGCCTATAGCGAATTTATTTATGGTTAAGAACACGAAAATCTTTGCACAGCAAAAACTATAGGGTTTAAACTGTTATCTACAATTATGCAAACCGCTATATAGAACTATGGCAACCAAAATTTCTGTTTTAGGTTTAGACGTGGGCCGGAAGAGAATTGGGGTGGCTGGCTGTGATGGTTTAGGCCTTACTGCCACCCCCCTAGGAACCATCCATCGTACTTCCTTTGCCCGCGATCGCGCCCAACTGTTAGCCCTTATCCAGCAAAGGGAAGTAACCCAGTTAATTGTGGGATTACCCTACACCATGAACGGAGAAATCGGAACCCAGGCTAAACATATTCAAACTTGGACTAACTCCATGGCCAAAGCTCTCAAGCTGCCGTTTGTGTATGTGGATGAACGGCTTACATCCATGGCAGCGGAGGAGATATTAAGCGATCGTCGCCAGGATTTTCGGCGCAATAAAGGTTTAGTGGATGAACAGGCAGCGGTAATCATCCTTCAGCAATGGCTCGATGCACAGGGCAGAACCTAGGGGCACAGATATAGCAAGCCTAAATAGCTTGTGGCAATTGAGTTCATTGAAAGCCAAGCTTAGTGGTGCAGAAAAGTGCAGAAAAGTCCTGAAACCCACTAAATTCGTTGTTTCCAACAATGGAAATTATCAGATTTTTAACGACAGTTAAGGCTTTTGGCTTGTAGTACATTTGTTCGTTTTCGATTCGCAAAAGTTTTCTGCACCACCAAGGAAAGCCAAGTAAGGATCTTCATGGTATGACCTAATTAGGACTGCTATATATTTTCTAAACCTGGCTCAGGATCAACGTTTTAACGCTAATGGATGATACGCCCTAAATTAATCTAAATTAATCCAAATTAATCTAAGCGTTCCATTTGCCATAAAATTTGGTTACCTTCCCTTCTCACTCTAGAAATTAGCCAGTTGCGCCAAGTCCAATTATCTCCACGACTAGTCACGGCACTAGAGTTAATATCCATTAAATCAGCAAGTTCTGAGCTATTTACCAAGTAACCTTTTTCCGCAATTTCATCAGCCATTCTTAACGTTTTGATTAGATCTAAAAGGGCAATTACTTTTTCTGCCCGGGATAGATTAATTTCTTCTGTTAAGCCATTTTCACTCATAGTAAGTAATGAAAATAAAAGTTAAATATACTTGTTAAAGGTGGCGAAATAATCACTTTTTAACCGATAAAATTATTGATTTCTTGGGTTAAAGTTAGGATATTTATTAGGATTTTTTTTAGAATAGAGGTAAGAG
>JAAUPO010000405.1 GCA_012033095.1 Synechococcaceae cyanobacterium RL_1_2
CGCCCCCTAAATTCCCCAATTTGGCGAAATTTATTGCCTAAAATTTAGGTAATTTCCCCCAGACTGGGGGGCGAAGGGGGGGCGTTTTTCAACCACGTTCTTAGAAACATAGAGACAAAATCATTAATCCTCAACACCCGCAATAGCAACATGTTTATTCCATTGGTTGGGGGGAAGTGGCTTTCTCAGGTTGAAGCACTTTCTCTACTTCCACTGACGAATTGAGGATTGCAGCCGTATGGGGGCTAACTAGGGTACTTTGGGCATCAGAGTGTTGACAAGCTGCCATGGTTTTAACATGCTCCATCTCGTCATCCCGAATGGCAACGAACACATCATAGAGATTTTCAATGGTCGGACGGCGATGTTCCGGAACTTGGGCAGTTTGAAACTCATCAAATAAGTATAAATCCCCTTCACGATAATAGTTAATCGCGATCGTCGGCACCGCTTCTTGTTTCAATTGATCTGCATGTTCAGTCAGAAAATTATCATAGCTCTCATAAGCGTGTTCCTCCACCAACTCCATAAACCGATAGGCCGATTTAGGGCTTAGAACATAAAGAACAACAATAATCCAGTAATAGACCAATGCAACTGTTTTTGCCAACACCCGGTCTGGCCAATAATCTGATCCTCCCAAGGATTCCATAATAAGGAGATGGTGAAGTTCATTCCACGATTCAGCAAAATGAATTTTTAACCAATCTGCCTTACGCCAAAATCCTAAGGTTTCGTAAAGATGGAGCACCGAGAGATAAGAAAAATAGGGAACTCGAGCTACGGTTTCTAACACGTAAAATCGAGGATAGGGACGTTTGGCATAGACCTTATTAATGACAAAAACCAAAACGTTAACCAACAAATTAATCATAATGACAATGATCTAAATCAAGACCTAAATAAATAATGTAGCAATGTAACTAATTTGACAGATTTATTTCTTAAAATGTTTAGAACTTAATGTGCTCTGTCTTCTTATTTTTAACACTTTTATTTGCCAGGAAATCGGTTTCTGTAAAACTTCTTATAAAATTGATATTCTTTGTGATTATTGGTCAGTCAAGAATCAATAACAATTTTGATCCATATCACTAAAAGCCTTGTTTACATAGAACACAGGTGTTGCACCACTAAAGTTAATTACTTTTTATCTTGCAAAATATATTTATTTTATTTAATAAACAACACTGGGATTGTTTTTAATTTTTTAAAATTAATTAATGGTAATTAATGACAATTAGTTGCAATATTTTTGATTTAGAATGTTTATTTGTTTAGAATATTGGCTGTTATTTTGATTCATCAACCTAATGCTTCCGTGAGAACAAACATAGGCAAGTCTTAACAAATTAAATCACGGTGAGATCGATACAATATTAAAATTTAGCCAATATTTAGGCAATATTTAGGCAATATTTAGAACGTGTTTGAAAAGTATCAAATGTTGTGGAGTCGCCCCCTAAATCACCCAACTTGGGGGACTTAGTTGCTTAAAATTTAGGTAATTTCCCAAAAACTGGGGGGCAAGGGGGGCTTTTCAAACATCCTCTTCGGCAATATTTAGTTAATAAAAATTGTTAACGGTAAGGCATTAAATTCTTACCTATAGCAATCCTAAATAGCTTGTGGCAATTGAGTACATTGAAAGCCAAGTCTAGTAAGGATCTTCATGGCATGACCTAGTTAGGACTGCTATCTAATAAGGCTTTGGGGCTTTAAGTTTGTTCCTGTAGGGTTACGGTCATAAACAGGACAATGACAACGACTATGACTTTTGTTTGGGGATCTACACAAATTGACAGAGGTTAAGTCCTGGTTTAATTTTAATATTTAATAACAGTTATGAACATCAATGTTTAAAAATCAGACAATGGAGTTGATGGCTTTTTTGCGTCTAAAGCATAAACAGAAATGACTGTTAAACGCCCCAATCAACATAACCCCCTTCCCCAGGAAACATTTTACTGGCCCCAAGCCTTAATTTTAATGGTTTTAATTGGCTTGGGATTCATGGGGAATTATCTGCATTTTAAGTTGTTTTTTGGGGTGGATTTCATCTTCGGCAGTATTGCGGTATTTTTGGTCATTGATTGGTTTGGTGTTACCTGGGGCACGATCGCGGGCATGGTAGCGGGGATTTGTACCTTTTGGCTATGGGGCCATCCCTATGCAGCCATTAATTACACCTTAGAAGCTTGGGGCGTGGGTTACTGGTTTCACCGCAACCGCACCAAACATAATTTAGTCACGATCGATGCGTTATATTGGCTCTTTATCGGGATTCCATTGAGCTTATTTTTCTATAGTTTAGTTCTAGGCAATACCTGGCAAGCGACGAATTTAATAGCTCTCAAACAAGCCGTTAACGCCCTGTTTAACGTCTTAATTGCCAGTATTGCCCTAAATTATGTTCCCCGCCAGGGCAGACTAAAAAAATACATCAAAAGTTTAAGTAAAATAAGTAAAAAACGTCTTTCGTTTCAGCAAACTATTTTTAACTTTTTAGTGGCGTTTGTTATTTTTCCCGCTTTAACGATCACAATCATTGATAGTCAAAGGGCCTTAAAGGAATTGCAAACCATCGTGGTGGAAGAGATAGGGATCGTCAGCACCCAATTAGAGATCTTCATAAACGATTGGTATCAATCCCATATTAATGGCTTGAAAACCATCCAGGCTATACTTTTGAGTGGCCCTAGTTATAGCCCACAGAACCTCGAAAGTATTCTGTTCCACTTTCACCAATCCTTTCCTAATTTTACCAACCTCTACGTTACCGATGCTAGGGGTAATATTACAGCGGCTTACCCTCCGTTAGAGGACAAAACTTCTTCCTCAAATATATCGGATGATTACAAATGGCAAGCCCTCAAAAATGAAAATAAAGACTTTTCAATTAAAGACATTCACAGGGAAAACTACATTGAAGGGCTTCATTTAGGTCTAGCCTTACCCCTTAACGATCAAGGTCAATGGCAAGGGTTACTCTATGGCAGTATTTCCCCTGAAGCAATCTCTACAGGGTTACTAAACACCAAATTTTTAGATGCCCCCGATATCACGATCGTCAATGACCAGGATCAAGTAATTGCTAGTAACAAAACCGGGTTAACGATCGGTTCTCAGTTTGGTTATGGTGATGGCAAAATATTTCCCCTCCAACACGCAAAAAGTATAGCCAATGCAGACAATATTTATCAATGGTTTCCCAGTGAAAATAAACCCGCACTTGCCCTGTGGAAAGAGGCTTTTTACTTTCAAGAATCAGATTTAGGTCTAGATTTACCTTGGCGATTAATTCTACAGATTTCGACAAAGGAAGGTATTAATACACTCGAAAATCTCTATATTAAAAATTTGAGTGTGATGCTTATGATTTCCTTGGTGGCAGTGGTGGCAGCAAAATTTATTACGAAAACGCTCCTTAAGCCCATTGATGAATTAAGTAAAGCCACCCATGATATTCCAGAGAAACTTAATCAGCATGAAACCATTAATTTACCCTCCACCGAAATCCTTGAATTTCATCTCTTAACCACTAATTTT
>JAAUPO010000406.1 GCA_012033095.1 Synechococcaceae cyanobacterium RL_1_2
AACTATGATCTTTGAGGACGATCGTTCAAGCAAGTCCCCCAAATTTGGGGCATTTAGAGGGCTTGTGCGTAAGTCCTTAAAAAAATCAAAAAAATTCATGGTTTGAATTTTAGTATGGATGCCAAGGGTTTTTAGCTTTCGGTTTCCATCCGTTCCCGGAAGTATGCGATCGTTTTTTCCAGACCATCCTTAAGGGGAATTGTGGGTTCCCAATTTAGATATTTTTTCGCTTTCGTAATATCGGGCTGACGTTGTTTCGGGTCATCGGAAGGTAACTCTTTAAAGGTTAATTCCGCATCGGGGTTAACCATATTTTGGATGGTTTGAGCCAATTCTAAAATAGTATATTCCCCAGGATTCCCGAGGTTAATCGGGCCAATGTGATCCCCATTCATTAGCCGCATTAAGCCTTCGACTAAATCCGACACGTAGCAAAAACTACGGGTTTGGGAGCCATCACCATACACTGTCAGGGGCTTGCCTCGGAGGGATTGGGCAATAAAATTACTCACCACCCGGCCATCATTTTCTAACATCCTAGTGCCGTAGGTATTGAAAATGCGAGCAACCCGAATATCTAAACCATGGGCGCGGTGATAGTCAAAACTAAGGGTTTCGGCTACCCGCTTACCTTCATCGTAGCAACTACGAATGCCATTACAATTAACATTGCCCCAATATTCTTCAGCCTGGGGATGCACCAGGGGATCACCATACACTTCGGAGGTGGAAGCGAGCAAAAACCTAGCTTGAACCCGTTTGGCTAAACCTAGCATGTTCATGGTTCCCATTACATTGGTTTTAATGGTTTTAATGGGATTGAACTGGTAATGTACCGGGGAAGCGGGGCAAGCTAAATGATAAACTTGATCTACTTCAAGGCGAATTGGTTCAGTAACATCATGGCGAATCAATTCAAAGGAAGGGTTATGCAACCATTGGGTAATGTTAGATTTTGTGCCAGTAAAAAAGTTATCTAAACACAACACTTCATGGCCTTGGGCCATTAATCGATCGATTAGGTGGGAGCCGATGAAGCCTGCACCTCCAGTTACCAGAATTCTCATAGGGGTTTTGTTACGATAAGTCAATGAATTTTAAAGTTAACGCGGGGTCAGATATTTGTCGATAAGTATTAGGGTTCGGGATCTTAGTAAAACCTATCGAGTAGGGGTTAAACAGCCTGGTTTTAAGGGCACATTTAATCATTTTTTTAATCGTCAGTATAGGGAAATTAATGCAGTCCACCAGGTTAGCTTTGAGTTGATGACGGGGGAGATGGTGGGTTTTTTGGGGTCTAATGGTGCCGGCAAAACCACTACCCTCAAAATGTTAACGGGCTTAATTCATGCTTCTAAGGGGGAGATCGATGTGGTGGGTTATAACCCAACCCGCAGACAACCGACTTTTTTGAAAAAAATTAGTTTGGTAATGGGCCAAAAGCAGCAGTTGATTTGGGATTTGCCTGCTTTGGATTCGTTGCGCATTAATGGAGCGGTGTATGAAATTCCTGATAAAGAATGCGATCGCGGGTGTGGGAATTGGCGGAAATGTTGGATTTAAAGGATAGTTTACGGCAACCGATGCGTAAATTATCCCTGGGGCAAAGGATGAAGGCGGAATTATTAGCGGCGTTATTGCATCGGCCAGAGGTTTTATTTTTGGATGAACCCACCCTTGGTTTAGATATTAATGCCCAGGTGGCGGTGCGGAAGTTTTTGAAAAATTACAATCAAACCTACAGCGCAACCATTTTATTAACATCCCATTATATGGGGGATATTACGGCCCTATGCGATCGCGTGTTGATGATTGACCATGGCCAATTAATTTATGATGGCAAGCTCGATCAACTGCTCACCCAGTTTGCCCCCTATCGGGAGATTAAATTAGATTTAGCCCAACCCACCACGAAGGAACATTTAGCCCTGTATGGTGAAGTGGAGGAAGTCAATGGTCAACAGGTAAGATTATTAGTTAATCGTGCCAATTTAACCACTACGATCGAAAAATTATTAAGTACCTTTGAAATCAATGATTTGAGTGTGGGAGAACCCCCGATCGAGGAGGTTATTGGCCGAATTTTTGCGGAGGGAGTCGTTTAGGATGAGGGATGGTGCCCTATGCTAGATCCTGCCAAACTTTGTTGGATATTGTCACTGTAACCTATGAAAATCGCTACTTGGAACGTTAATTCAATTCGTACCCGTTTAGATATGTGACTGATTGGCTCGATCGCACAGAGGTGGATGTGTTGTGCTTACAGGAAACTAAAGTGATCGATGGTGATTTTCCCCTAGAACCCTTCCTCGATCGTGGTTATCGCTGCAAAATTTCTGGACAAAAAGCCTATAACGGCGTAGCTATTATTAGTAAACAGGCCCTAACTGAGGTGGAAATTGGGTTTACCCCGATCGTTGGGGCGGACAAGACCCAACACTTTGATGATCAAAAACGGGTAATCTCAGCGGTGGCCAATGGGATTCGGATTATTAATCTCTATGTCCCTAACGGTAATAGTGTCGGTAGTGAGAAGTATGAATATAAATTAGGCTGGTTTGAGGTGCTCCAAACCTATGTAAATACCTTAACCCAACGATCGCGGGAACCGATCTGTATCCTGGGGGATTTTAATATTGCCCTGGAAGCCAAGGATATTTATAAACCCAAAAAAGATAATGATATTATGGCTTCTCCCCCGGAACGGGAGGCCTTAAAGCAAATCCTCGCGATCGGGTTTGAAGATCTATTTCGGCATTTTACCGATGAAGCTAGCCATTATAGTTGGTGGGACTATCGACGAGGCGGGTTTTCTAATAATCGTGGTTGGCGCATTGATCATATCTACGGCAATCCATCTTTAGTGGATTTAGCGATCGGCTGTACCATTGATAAAGCACCCCGAAGCTTAGAAAAACCCAGCGATCACGCCCCTGTCATTCTGGAATTAGAATAACTGGTACCCTTCTTTAAAACAATGTGGAGAGTTTTAACTTTGCAATGACCTGTTCATTATTACAGGACTTAGGCACAAGCCCCCTAAATCCCCTAAAGTTGGGGACTTGCCTGAACGATTGTCCCCAAAGATCATAGTTCCTAGGACAAAATCGAAATTTTTGAGTAAGTCCTGTATTAGCACTCTCAAAACCCTATCAAGTAAGGAATTAGAGGTGGTCAAATTCCAAATAACATTACTTACTTGGGACTCTGAAAATGTGATGATCCCAGTGCATACCATTACCGATTAAATTTTATTCTTTTTGTTGGGCTTCGGCTTCCTTCCGTCCTTGTGATCTAAATCTTTAGCCCTAATTTTTAAGACTTACGCATAAGCCCCCTAAATCCCGCAAAGTTGGGGGATTTGCTTGAACGATTGTCCCCAAACATCATGGTTCTTAGGACAAAATCGAAATTTTTGTAAGTCCTGGGGGGCTTGAAGACAAAAATTCCGGTTCCTCCCCTCAAAATCTTACAAGATAAGCATTCTGGGGAAAATCACTTAGATTTTAGCCAATGAAGTCCTCCAAATTGGGGGATTTGCGGAACG